>NZ_JBHVET010000584.1:0-5683 GCF_042802135.1 Kitasatospora sp. NPDC057512 | reverse complement strand
GGCCCCGGGTTGTGCAGCGGGGGCCCGCCGCCGTACGCGCGTCAGGCCGCGACGGTCGCGTTCCAGGCGGCCTCGGCGGCGGCCAGGGCGGGCGCCGGGTCGGCCGAGGTGGCGGCGGCGAGACCGGTGAGGCAGGCGCGGACGGTGTCCAGCGCCGCCGCCTGCCCGTAGTGGTTGACCCGCAGCATCGAACCGGCCAGCGCACCGCCGCCCGGCTGGATCGGCAGGGCCGGGTCGAGGCGGGCGGCGAGGGCGGTCGCGTCGACGCCGTCCGGGGTGCGCAGGGTGGTGGCGACCGGGGCCGCGTGGGCGTCCTCGACGACGTACGGGGCCAGGGTGCCGAGCGCGCGGACGCCGGCCCGGGTGGCGGCCGAGGCAGCGCGGTGCCGCGCGATCACGGCGGGCAGGCCGTCGGCGGCGATCCGGTCCAGGCAGGCGCCGAGCGCGAGCATCTCCAACTGGGCCGGGGCGTGCGGCAGTACGGCGCGGCCGGCGTCGGTCCAGCGCTCCTTCCAGTCCAGCAGCGAGAGGTAGGAGCGGCGCGGGGCGGCCGGGTTGGCGGCGATCCGCGCCCAGGCGCGCTCGGAGACGGACACGGCGGAGACGCCGGCCGGGCCGCCCATCGCCTTCTGGCCGCCGATGACGCACAGGTCGACGCCCCACTCGTCGGTGAGCACGGGCTCGGCGGCGACGGAGGCCACCGCGTCCAGCATCAGCAGCGCGCCGTGCTCGCGGACCACGGCGCCGATCGCGGCGACCGGGTTGGTGTTGCCGGTGGCGGCCTCGGCGTGCACCAGGGAGACGAAGTCGATCTCCGGATCGGCCTCCAGAGCCGCGGCGACCTGCTCGGCGCTCACCGCGCTGTCGAAGGGCACGGCCAGGTCGACGACCTTCGCCCCGCAGGAGCGCAGCCAGTTGCCGAAGGTCTGCCCGTACGGGCCGGTGACGACGTTGAGGGCGGTCGAGCCGGGGTGCGCGGCGCCGCGGATCGCGGCCTCCAGGGGGAGCAGCGCCTCGCCCTGGGTGACGATCACGTCCGCCCCGGTGTGCAGCAGGGCGGCCACCTGGTCCTCGATCGCCGCGAACTCGGCGGCGCTGAGCGGGGGCAGGTCGAGGAAGGGACTCACGTCGGTATCGCCTTTCGCGGGGTTTCGCGGGAGTCGCGCGGGGGCCGCGCGGGGGTCGTACGGGGTGGGGGTGCGGAAACGAGTCTGCCGCATCGTGACCGCTCACACGGAACCCGCCCGTCGGTAGAGTGCGGCCATGAGTGATGGCGCGGTGCTGCACGTGCGGGGTCGGGTGCTGGTCGGTCCGCAGGACGTCCGGGACGAACTCTGGGTGGTGGACGGCCGGGTGAGCTTCACCCGCCCGCCGACCGCCGGGGACGTCCGGACGGTGACCGGCTGGGTGCTGCCCGGCCTGGTGGACGCGCACTGCCACGTCGGCCTGGACGCGCACGGCGCGGTGGACGCCGAGACCAGCGAGAAGCAGGCGCTCACCGACCGGGACGCCGGCACCCTGCTGATCCGCGACGCCGGCTCGGCCGCCGACACCCGGTGGATCGACGAGCGCGAGGACCTGCCCCGGATCATCCGGGCCGGGCGACACATCGCCCGCACCCGCCGCTACATCCGCAACTACGCGCACGAGATCGAGCCCGGCGACCTGGCCGCCTACGTCCGGGCCGAGGCCCGGCGCGGGGACGGCTGGGTGAAGCTGGTCGGCGACTGGATCGACCGCGAGCGCGGCGACCTCGCCGCCTGCTGGCCCGGCGACGCGCTGGCCGAGGCGATCGCGGCGGCGCACGAGGAGGGCGCCCAGGTCACCGCGCACTGCTTCTCCGCCGAGTCGCTGCCGGACCTGCTGGCGGCCGGGATCGACTGCGTCGAGCACGCCACCGGCCTGACCGAGGAGCTGATCCCGGTCTTCGCCGAGCGCGGGGTGGCGATCGTGCCGACCCTGGTCAACATCGCCACCTTCCCGGGCCTCGCGGCCGGCGGCGAGGCCAAGTTCCCGGCCTGGTCGGCGCACATGCGGCGGCTGCACGAGCGCCGGTACGACACGGTGGGCGCCGCGCACGACGCGGGCATCCCGGTGTTCGTCGGCACCGACGCGGGCGGCTCGCTGGCGCACGGGCTGGTCGCGGAGGAGGTGGCGGAGCTGGTCAAGGCGGGGCTGAGCCCGGCCGAGGCGCTGTCGGCGGCGAGCTGGGGAGCGCGCGCGTGGCTGGGGCGGCCGGGGCTGGAGGAGGGCGCGTCGGCGGACTTCGTGGTGTACGCGCAGGACCCGCGGGCGGACGTCCGGGTGCTCGCGGACCCGCGGCTGGTGGTGCTGCGGGGGCGGCCGGTCGGGTAGCCGCGCCGGGGGTTCCGCCGGGGCCGGTACCGGCTTCCGGACGGGCCGCCGCGGGGGCGCCGCCGGCCCCTGACCTGCCCGCCGCGTCCTCTCGATCACATGATCATCCGCTGAAAGCCGTGTCGGTGTAGGCCGATAGGGTGGCGACCATGGCACCGCGTCCACTGAACGAGATCGTCGAGCCCGGCTGGGCCACCGCCCTGGAACCCGTCGCCGGACGGGTCGCCGCGATGGGCGACTTCCTGCGCTCCGAGCTGACCGCAGGCCGTACCTACCTGCCCTCCGGTCCGAACGTGCTGCGCGCCTTCCAGCAGCCCTTCGCCGACGTGCGGGTGCTGATCGTCGGGCAGGACCCGTACCCGACCCCCGGCCACGCCGTCGGGCTCAGCTTCTCGGTGGCGCCGGAGGTGCGGCCGATCCCGGCGAGCCTGATCAACATCTACCGGGAGTACGGCACCGACCTGGGCCTGCCGGAGCCGTCCAACGGGGACCTCACCCCGTGGACGAACCAGGGCGTGCTGCTGCTCAACCGGGTGCTCACCGTCCAGCCGCGCAAGAGCGGCGGGCACCGGGGCAAGGGCTGGGAGGCGGTCACCGAGCAGGCGATCCGGGCGCTGGTGGCGCGCGGCGGTCCGCTGGTGGCGATCCTGTGGGGGAGCGACGCCCGCAACCTGCGGCCGCTGCTGGGCGGTGTCCCGTCGGTGGAGTCGGTCCACCCCAGCCCGATGTCGGCCGACCGCGGCTTCTTCGGCTCGCGGCCGTTCAGCCGGGCCAACGAGCTGCTGGTGCGGCAGGGGGCGCAACCGGTGGACTGGCGGCTGCCGTAGGGCCTGTCGTCGAACTCGCGTCTGCGGGCCGACGACAGGCCCTAGCAGAGACGGGTCAGCGCAGAACGCCAATCTCACTCCAACGGGTGAAATGACTTTCTGTGTTACTCATGTGACGGATTGTTCGAGAAGACTGGCGGCTCATCCTTTCATCTGTGTGGGGGTATCGCCTTGTCTTCCCGTCCGTCCTCTCGTCCGTCTTCTCGCCGAATCGCTTCCGCCGCCGCGGCCACCGCCGTGGCGGCGAGCTCACTGCTCGCGGCCGCGCCCGTCCAGGCGGCCGAACCCGCCCCGTCCTCGCCCGGCAAGGCGCGCGCCGTCACCGCCGAACTCGACCTGGACGTCAGCCTGTTGAACAAGGCGGTGGACGTCCCGGTGAACATCGCGCTGAACAAGGTGGAGTCGCCGGCGCAGCGCGACGGCTCGATCCTGACCGCCACGGTGGCCGGGGTGGACCAGACGGGCCCGGTCACCCTGGTCAAGGCGGACGTCGGCAAGTCGGTGACCCGCGTCGACGCCAAGGGCGCCACCGCCTCCGTCAAGCTGGTCAACGCCGACGTGCACGCCCCTGGCCTGCCCGCCACCGCGCTGCTCGGCCTGGAGGCGATGAGCGCCGAGGCGAGCTGTCCGGTGGACGGGCAGCCCACCGCCGACGTGGTCGCGCCGCTCAAGCTCAGCGTGCTCGGCAAGCCGGTCACCGTCGGCCTGTACGGCCCGACCAAGGTGGACGTGCCGCTGGTCGGCAGCGTCTCGGTGGAGTTCTCCAAGAAGACCGTCACCACGACCACCGCCGCCGCCTCCGCCCTGGAGGTGCAGGTGGAGGTGAACCCGCTCAACTTGAACGTCGCCAAGGTCACCGGGAAGGTCACCGTCGCCTCGGTGAGCTGCGAGAAGCCCTCCGCGCCGGCGGCCACCCCGTCCGGCCCGGCCACCCCGTCCGGCCCGGCCACCCAGGGCACCACGCCCGCCAGTGCGCCCGCCGTCGAGCCGGTGGCCGACACCACCGCCTCGCGCACCCCCGTTCCGCAGGCCGCGGTGGAGAAGCAGGAGAAGTCGGAGAAGCTGGCCGCCACCGGCGGCAGCAGCGCCACCGGCCCGCTGGCCGCGGGGGCCGCCGCCCTGGTCGCGGGCGGGGCGGCCGCGCTGTGGGCCACCCGGCGCCGTCGCGCCGCGCACGCCCGCCGGAGCTGACCGCGCGGCGCCTCCGGCCGTGAGGTGGCGCTGATCGCACATCGTCACCGAACGCGCCGATGCCGCCACCGATGGCACCCGGAACAGCGGGAGTGCCGCCCCCGGCACTCCCGCACTGTGACCGTGCCAATGCGGACGGTTGGTTCACCTGCGCGTTACACAAGAGGAACAACCGGGAAACGGCGGCTTGCGACGCTACGCGGGCACCCACCACCCAGCAACGCGAGGGACACGCCGTGGCAATCAAGGCCGAGTACATCTGGATCGACGGCACCAAGCCGACCGCGAAGCTCCGTTCCAAGACTCGCGTCCTGCCCAACGCCGACAAGATCCCGACCTGGGGCTTCGACGGTTCCTCGACCAGCCAGGCCGAGGGCCACGCCTCGGACCGCGTGCTGGACCCGGTGCGGGTGACGCCGGACCCGATCCGCGGCGGCGACCACATCCTGGTCCTCTGCGAGGTCCTGGAGACGGACGGCACCCCGCACGTCTCCAACACCCGCGCCCTGCTGCGCGAGGTCGCCGAGAAGTACGCCTCGCAGGAGTCGATCTTCGGCATCGAGCAGGAGTACACCTTCTTCAAGGGCTCCCGCCCGCTCGGCTTCCCGGAGGGCGGCTTCCCGGCCCCGCAGGGCGGCTACTACTGCGGCGTCGGCGCCGAGGAGGTCTTCGGCCGCGAGATCGTCGAGCTGCACCTGGACCGCTGCATCGACGCCGGCCTGGCCATCTGCGGCATCAACGCCGAGGTCATGCCCGGCCAGTGGGAGTTCCAGATCGGCCCGGTCGACGCGCTGACCGTCTCGGACGACATGTGGATCGCCCGTTACCTGCTGTACCGCACCGCCGAGGAGTTCGGCATCGACGCCACCCTCGACGCCAAGCCGGCCCGCGGTGACTGGAACGGTGCGGGCGCCCACACGAACTTCTCCACCAAGGCGATGCGCGAGGGCTACGACGCCATCATCACCGCCTGCGAGTCGCTCGGCACCTCGCAGGAGAAGGTGCTGGAGCACGTCAACCAGTACGGCCACGACATCCAGTCGCGCCTCACGGGCAAGCACGAGACCGCCCCGTGGAACGTCTACAGCTACGGCGTCTCCGACCGCGGCGCCTCGGTGCGCATCCCGTGGCAGGTCGAGGTGGACAAGAAGGGCTACATCGAGGACCGTCGCCCGAACGCCAACGTCGACCCCTACGTCGTCACCCGGCTCCTGATCAACACCTGCTGCGAGGCCCTGGAGAAGGCCGGCCAGGTCTGATCCGCCGCCGCGGCACGGGTGCGTGAACGCCCGCGGGCCCCCTCCCGAGAC
>NZ_JBHVET010000583.1:0-5704 GCF_042802135.1 Kitasatospora sp. NPDC057512 | reverse complement strand
GGGTCGGGCCGGTCGCCCGGCCCGGCCCCGCCACGGCTCCCGTTCCGGTCATCCAGGCCGGAACCTACGCAAGAACAGGAGGGGGGACAGGAATGCGCGTCACCCTGCTCACCGAGGGGACGTATCCGCACCAGCACGGCGGCGTGAGCGTCTGGTGCGACCAGCTCGTTCAGGGCATGCCGGACGTCGAGTTCGACGTCATCGCCGTCACCGGAACCGGCCACGAACCACTGGCCTGGGAACTGCCCGCCAACGTACGGTCGGTCACCACCGCGCCGCTGTGGGGGCCCGCCTCGGAGGGCCGACCGCCCCGCGGCAAGGAGATGCGGCGCTTCCTCAACGCGTACGAGCGCTTCCTGCACTCCATCCTCGACCCGGTCTACACCACCCACTTCGGCACCGAGCTGTACAACTTCGCCGACCTCGCCCGGCACGGGCTGCTCAGCCCGGCGCTGCGCAGCGAGCGCGCGCTGCGCACCCTCCAGCAGGTCTGGACCCGCGACTACCTGCCGACCGCCGTCTCCCGGCCCACCCTGCACGACGCCCTGAACGCCACCGACCTGCTGGAGCACGCCCTGCGGCCGCTCTCGGTCGAGCCGCCCAAGGACGGCGTCGCGCACGCGGCCAGCGGCGGCCTCGCCACCCTGCCCGGGCTGATCGCCGCCCAGCAGTACGGCGTACCGTTTCTGCTCACCGAGCACGGCATCTACCTGCGCGAGCGCTACCTCGGCTACCGCACCGGCCCCTACCGCTGGCCCGTCAAGGCGCTGCTGCTCGGCTTCTACCGGATGCTCGCCGAGGAGAGCTACCGGCAGGCCGCCCTGGTCACCCCCGGCAACCGGTACAACCGGCGCTGGGAGGAGCGCGGCGGCACGCCGTCCTCGCACATCCGCACCGTCTACAACGGGGTGGACCCGGCGGCCTTCCCGCCGGCCGGCCCCGAGCCCGAGACGCCGACCCTCAGCTGGGCCGGCCGGGTCGACCCGATCAAGGACCTGGAGACGCTGATCCGGGCCTTCGCCATCGTCCAGCGGGAGATCCCCGAGGCGCGACTGCGGCTCTTCGGCGGCACCCCCAAGGGCGGCGAGGCGTACCGGGACGGCTGCATAGCCCTGGCCGCCGAGCTCGGCATAGCCGAGTCGGTGGCCTTCGAGGGCCGCGTCGCCGACATCACCGACGCGTACGCGGCGGGCAACGTGGTCATGCTCTCCAGCATCAGCGAGGGCTTCCCGTTCACCCTGATCGAGGCGATGTCCTGCGGCCGCGCGACCGTCTCGACCGACGTCGGCGGCGTGCGCGAGGCCGTCGGCGACACCGGACTGGTCGTCCCGCCGCGCGAACCCGAACCGATGGCGGCCGCCGCGATCGAGCTGCTGCGCGACGCCGAACGGCGCGCCCGGCTCGGCGAGGGCGCCCGGCTGCGGGTGATCGAGCAGTTCACCCTCCGCCAGAACATCGACGGCTTCCGCGGCATCTACACCGAACTCCTGGGCACCGCCCGCTGGATGCCCGGCGGCATGGTCGCCGTCACCGACCAGGTCCCCAGCCCCGACTGGGACCAGCAGCTGGCCGCCGCCCGCCCCGAGCCGAGCGAGGTCGGAGCGTGAACGGGCCCGGCGACAGAACCATCGAGAGGCGCGTGTCCCGCTCAGCGGCCGCCGAGCACAGCGAGGTCAAAGCATGAGCGGTCCGTTGCGACTGATTCCGGGCGAGGCCGGCCCCGACCAGACCGTGCAGCTGCGCGCCCTGCCGCTCAAGCGCCGCCGCCCCGCCCCGCCGGAGCCGGAGCAGGAGCCGGAGGACTCGCTCTACCTCCCCGCGGACCCGCTGGACGAGCTCGCCGAGCGCCTGCGCGACGTCTGCGCCGACGCCGTCCACCCGTACGAGATCGCGGCCTTCCTGGAGTCCGACGGCCTCTCGGACGAGCAGGCCGCCCTGCTGTACGGCCGCCCCGACGCGTTCACCGTCGCCGAGGAACTGTTCGAGAAGGTCGAGCGCCGCTACCCCGGCCCGAGCTCCGAGTTCGCCAACCCCTGGCGGGCCGACCCCTGGCGCTGCGTGGTGCGCGGCCTGGTGTTCGCCCTGCCGGGGCTCGGCTACCTGCTCGGCGCCAACCTGTTCGCGACCACCCGGATGCGCTTCGGACTGCCCTCGGGCATGCTCGCGCTGTCCGTCGCCACGCTGGTCAGCTGGGGCTTCAACCAGGCGCTGGCGCACCGCTCCTACCGCTGGCTGGGCCGGCTGCGCCGCCGCGAGGCCGCGGTCTGCCTGGCCGTCGGCGCCCCGGTCGGCGCGCTGGTCGCGGCGGCCGCCGCGTACGTGGTCGGCGGGCCGCTGGGCGCGCTGTGCTTCGCCGCCGGGCAGTCCTGCTACCTGGGCGCGGCCACCGTGCTGCTGGTGCTCGGGCGGGAGAAGTTCCTGCTGCTGGCGCTGGCCCCGGCCTCGGTCGGCGCGGGCGTGGTGCTGGCGGCGGACGTCCCGCAGCCGGTCCGTACGGTCGTGCTGCTCGTCTCGCTGGTGCTGGCGGTCGGCCTGGCCGTCCGGGAGCTGCTGGTCTGCATCCGCGGCGGCGAACGCGAGTCCGTCGAGCTGAGGCTGCCGGTCCGCCAGGAGGTCCCGCACCTGTTGTTCGGTCTGGCCTGCGGCGCGCTCACGCTCATCGCCGGCCTCGGCGGGACGATCCACCAGGCCGTGCAGTCCGGCGGCCACCCCGCGCAGGGGACGTCGACCACCCCGACCGGACCGGCCATGATCGCGCTGACGCTCAGCCTGGGCCTCGCCGAGTGGCTGCTCTTCCGCTACCGGGCGATGGCGGTGGCCGCCCTGCGCACCAGCCACACCAGCGGCCAGTTCACCCGCCGCACCGGCGGGATCCTGCTCGGCTGCCTGTTCATCTACCTCACCACCGTGGCCGCGCTGGACGCCGCCGCGACCGTGCTGTGGCCCGGCGCCCCCGCGCTCGGCGTGCCGCAGCTCGGCGCGATGCTGCTCCTCGGCGGCTCGCTCTGGCTGGCGCTGCTGCTGAACGCCTTCGGGTTCAGCTGGAGCACCGCCCTCGTCTGTCTGGCCGCCGCGGTCGCCGAGAGCGCCGGGCTGCTGGCGGGTGCGGACCCGATCGTCCTACAGCTGATCGGCTGCGGGACGGCCGCCCTCGTCCTCACCGCACTGGCCGGGCCCGCGCTCGGCCGCACCACCCAGCACCGCTGAAAACGCACCACCCAGCACCGCTGAACACATCGAATATCCCGCACGCCTCCTTCGCGTGCACCGCCGTACCCGTTCCACCCGAGACACCCACCGGGCCAACGGCGGCCGGGCCCCAGAGCGTCCGGCCGCCCCGGCAGATCGAGAAAGCGACATCCGCATGAGCAGCGTTGCGGTTACTGGAGCCGAGGGCTTCATCGGCTCCCACCTCGTCGAGACCCTGGTCGCCGACGGGCACCACGTCCGCGCGATGGTCCAGTACAACTCGTTCTCGTCCTTCGGCTGGCTGGAGACCCTGTCCGAGGAGGTGCTGGACTCGGTCGAGATCGTCCTCGGCGACGTCCGGGACCCGGGCTCGGTCAACGGCCTGGTCAAGGGCACCGAGGCGGTCTACCACCTGGCCGCCCTGATCGCGATCCCGTACTCCTACCGCGCCCCCCACTCGTACGTGGACACCAACGTCACCGGCACCCTGAACGTGCTGGAGGCGGTGCGCCACCAGGAGATCCCCCGTCTGGTGCACACCTCCACCAGCGAGACGTACGGCACCGCGCAGACCGTGCCGATCACCGAGGACCACCCGATCAACACCCAGTCCCCGTACGCCGCCTCCAAGGCCGGCGGGGACCGGCTGGCCGACAGCTACCACGCCAGCTTCGAGACCCCGGTCGTCACCCTGCGTCCGTTCAACACCTTCGGCCCGCGCCAGTCGATGCGCGCCGTCATCCCGACCGTGATCGCCCAGGTCGCGGCCGGCCAGACCGAGATCACCCTCGGCGACCTGCGCCCGACCCGCGACTTCACGTTCGTCAAGGACACCGCCAACGCCTTCCGCACGGTGGGCACCGCGCCCGCCGGGACGGTGGTCGGCCGGACCTTCAACGCCGGCACCGGCGGCGAGATCTCGGTCGGCGACCTGGTCACCCTGGTCGGCAAGCTGATGGGCGTGGACCTGGTGGTGAAGGAGGACGAGCAGCGCATCCGTCCGACCAACTCCGAGGTCATGCGCCTGGTCGCGGACGCGACCCGGCTGCGCGAGGCCACCGGCTGGGCCCCGGAGTTCAGCCTGGAGCAGGGCCTGGAGCAGACCATCGAGTTCTTCCGCGACCCGGCCAACCTGGCCCGCTACAAGACCGACATCTACAACGTCTGACCCGCCCCGACCGATCTTGCTCGTCCTGGTAACCAAGGTTCGTGTCCTGCACATCCTTTCCGTGGGGGAAACACCATGCACGCAGTGATCCTGGCCGGCGGTAAGGGCGTCCGTCTCCGCCCGTACACCACCGCGCTTCCCAAGCCGCTCGTCCCGATCGGCGACCAGCACGCGATCCTGGAGATCGTGATGCGCCAGCTCGCCGCCGCGGGCTTCCAGAGCGTCACCCTGGCCATCGGCCACCTCGGCCACATCATCCGCGCCTACGTCGGCAACGGCTCGCAGTGGGGCCTGCGGGTCGGCTACGCCGTCGAGGACAGCCCGCTCGGCACCATGGGCCCGCTGCTCACCATGCAGGAGCGCCTGCCCGAGCACTTCCTGGTGATGAACGGCGACATCCTGACCGACCTGGACTTCGCCGGGGTGCTCAAGCACCACGAGGCGTCCGGCGCCCCGCTGACCATCGCCACCTACGCCCGCCAAGTCAAGATCGACTTCGGCGTGCTGACCTCCGAAGAGGGCACCATCACCGGCTTCCAAGAGAAGCCCAGCATCGACTACCGCGTCTCGATGGGCGTGTACGGCGTCTCCCGTTCGGCGCTGGCCACGTACACCCCCGGTCTGCCGCTGGGCTTCGACGAGCTGGTGCTCGACCTGCTGGCCGCCAAGACCCCGCCCGCCGCCTACGAGTTCGGCGGCTACTGGCTGGACATCGGCCGGCCCGACGACTACGACCGGGCCAACGCCGAGTTCTCCACCATCCGTCCGGTCCTGATGCCCTTCGAGTCGAGCGGCATCACACCGGGTGTCGCGGAGCTGCCGATCCCGGCCGCCCGCACCGCCCCGGACGACGTGACCGCCGAGCCCGCCACCGCGGGCGTCGAGAGCGACGGACGGGCCGCGTGAGAATTCTGCTCCTCGGCGGCGACGGCTTCCTCGGCCGTCACGCCACCGCCGTCCTGCGGTCAGTGCCCGGTGCCACCGTGCTGACCGCGGGCCGGCGGCCCGCCCACGACCTCCGGCTGGACCTGGCCACCGCCCAGGCCGGCCCGCTCGGCGAGGAACTGTCCGCGCTGGCCCCCGACGCGGTGGTCAACTTCGCCGGCGCGGTGGCCGGCAGCGCGGTCAAGCTCGCCGAGGTGAACGCCCGCGGCCCGGCGGTCCTCTGCGAGGCGCTCTCCCTCGGCGCCCCGAAGGCCCGCCTGGTGCACATCGGTTCGGCCGGCGAGTACGGCGTCTGCGCGCGGGGCGAGTCGCTCGCCGAGGACGCCGACGCCCGCCCGGTCGGCGTGTACGGCGCGACCAAGCTGGCCGGCTCCCTCGCGGTGGCCGGCTCGCCGCTGGACC
>NZ_JBHVET010000582.1:0-5723 GCF_042802135.1 Kitasatospora sp. NPDC057512 | reverse complement strand
GCCCGGGACGCGAGCGGGCGACCGGCAGCGGTCAGGCCCCGGCTTCCCGGTGCCGCCACCGCACCGGGTCCGTGGCTCCCGCCACGCCCGCCGCGGTCCGGGCCGGCGCCCGGTAGCCCTCCGTGGCGAGCACCAGCATCTCGTTCTCCCCCGGCCGGAACTCGTAGGCCACCCGCTCCACCCGGCTGGGGACGCCGAGGTCCGCCAGTTCCTCGCGCAGCGGCTCCAGCCCGGGGTAACGCTCCCGTGTGTCGTACACCATCAGCGGGAACACCCGGACCTCGTGCCGGGCCACCCGGGCGAGCTCCAGCAGGGCCGCCCGGTGGAAGTGCTCGTCCAGCCGGTTGCCGTAGGAGAACAGCAGGTGCGAGCTGAGCACCAGGCCGAAGGAGTCGTCGGCGAAGGGGAGTTCGGGCAGCGAGCCGGCCACGTAGCGGTCCGGGCGGGCGGCGATGTCGGCGCGGAAGTCCCGGGCGCTGGCGGTCCACCGGCGGATCATGTCGTCCGCGTCGGCGTACCAGGACCACACGTGGTCGGCCGTCTCCTTCAGCAGCCGCTCGCGCTTGAAGCCGGTCTCCCGCTCCACCAGCCGGCCCAGCTCCTCGCGGTGCTCGGCGTACTGCCGGTCGACGGCGACGGCGTCGATGCCGCGCCGCCCGGCCTCCGCCACGAAGCTCGCCGCGCCGGCCGGGCAGTCCAGGACGCGCTGCTCCAGGTCGCGTTCGGTGAGCGCGAACATCGCCCGGTACTCCGCGAAGGAGCGTGCGCTGACCAGCACAGCTCACCCCCGTCCGACGAACGGCATGGTGGTCGGCAGCACGACCAGGGACTGGATGGTGGTGTCCGGCGGCTGCGAGGCCATCAGCACCAGGGCCTCGGTGAAGCGGTCCACCGGGATGGTCGCCTCGACGGCCATGGTCCGGTCGGCCTGCATCGCGGCCGGCTGCGGGCCGCCGTCCACCGGGGTGACGTTGCCGACGTCGATCTGCCCGCAGGAGATGCCGTACGCCCGGCCGTCCAGCGCGAGCACCTTGGTGAGGCCGAGGACGGCGTGCTTGGCGGCGGTGTACGCGATGGAGTTGGGGCGCGGCACGTAGGCCGAGGGCGCGCCGTTGTTGATGATCCGCCCGCCCTGCGGGGTCTGGGTGCTCATCACCCGGAAGGCCTCGCGGGCGCAGAGGAAGCCGCCGGTGACGATGGTGTCCAGTACCCGGTTCCAGTCCTCGAACGGGGTCTCGGTGATCGGCCGGCGCGGGGCGGCGGCGCCCGCGTTGTTGAACAGCAGGTCCACCCGGCCGTAGCGGTCGAGGACGGTGTCGAAGAGCCGGGCGACCTCCTCCGGGCTGCGGATGTCCGTCGGGACGGGCAGCACCCGGGCGGCTCCGGGCCCGGCCAGGGCGGCGGTCTCCTCCAGCGCGTCCTTGCGCCGCCCGGCGACGGCCACGGTCCAGCCGGCCGCCAGCAGGGCCAGCGCCGAGGCCCGGCCGAGGCCGCTGCCCCCGCCGGTGACGATCGCCACCCGCCCGTGCGGCGCCGGCACGCCGCCGCCCTCGCCTGCTGTGGTCACGGCTGTGGTCACGGCGTCCACTCCTCCCCCTCGTTCACCCAGATCCGCAGCATCCGCCGGGAGTACGGCCCCGGCTCGTCGATGAACGGCGAACGCCCGTGCAGCACACGGCTGTTGCGGATGATCAGCAGGTCACCGGCGGCCATCGGCAGCCCGAAGGCGATCTCCGGCCGGTAGAGCACCTCGTCCAGCACGCCGAGCGCCTCCCACTGACGGTCCGTCAACTCCGGTCCGCCGCGGTCGGGGGACGAGCGGACGGTGCGGGTCTGGTAGTAGCACCCGATCGTCCCGTCCTTGCGGTCGTACAGGATCGGGGTGACCACCACCTGCGGGCCGGCTCGGCCGCTGCGGTCGAAGGTCCACTCCTCGCGGAGCGTGGCCAGCGCGTCCGGCCGCTCCCGCTCGATCAGGTCGTGCACGTGCCGGGCGCTCGCCAGCTTGGTCAGCCCGCCGCCGTCGAAGGCGGGCCGCAGGCAGAGCAGGACCAGCAGGTCACAGGTGTCGCAGTGGAAGCCGAGCTCGGTGTTGCCGTCGCCGTCCTGGTCGTGCAGCACCGAGGTGAGGTCGCCGCGCCCGTTCTGCGGGACGATCCGGCCGAAGTCCCCCAGCAGGAAGGAGAGCACCTCGGTGATCTCCTGCTCCGGGCGGGTCGGGTCCACCAGGCCGCTCACATGGGTGATGCCCACCGAGTCGGCGGCGTTCCGGACGAACTCCCGCAGCCGGGTCCGCACCTGTTCGCCCGCGCCCCACTGTCCGGCCCGCGCGTCGGCCCAGAGCAGCCGCCGCTCCCGCTCCTCCAGCGGGAGCGACCAGAGCTCCCGCCGGGCGTCCAACTCCAGGCTGCTCCAGCCGATTTCGGTCACCGCGTCCATGTCCTCTCCTCCCTACCGGCCGCCGGCCGCGACGGCCTTCGCCCACAGTTCCAGGCCCTCGTCGATCTGTTCGGCCGTGACGACCAGCGCGGGGATCATCCGGACCGTGTTGAGGTGGATCCCGCACAGCAACAGCAGCAGGCCGTGCTCGGCCGCGGCCTGCTGGGCCCGCCGGGCCGCCTCCGGGTCCGGGGTGCCGTCCGGGCGGCAGAACTCGCTGGCGGCCATCAGCCCGAGCCCGCGGACGTCGGCGATCCCGGGCGCCTCGGCGGCGACCGCCCGCAGCCCGGCCAGCAACCGGGCGCCCTGCTCGGCCGCGTTCTCGACCAGCCGTTCCTCGCGCAGCACGTCCAGGGTCGCCAGGGCGGCGGCGCAGGCCACCGGGTTGCCCCCGTAGGTGCCACCCTGCGAGCCGGGCCAGGCGCGCCCCATCAGCTCGGCGGGCGCGGCGATCGCGGACAGCGGGAAACCGCTGGCCAGGCCCTTGGCGGTAATCAGGATGTCGGGGCGCACCCCTGCCTCGTACTGGTGGGCCCAGAACCGGCCGGTGCGGCCGAAGCCGGTCTGCACCTCGTCCACCACCAGCAGGATCCCGTGCCGGTCGGCCCGCTCGCGCAGCCCGGCCAGGAAGCCGGGCGGGGCCGGGACGTAGCCGCCCTCGCCGAGCACCGGCTCGACGAACATCGCGGCCGTCTCGGCGGGCGCGGAGACGGTGGCGAGCACCTCGTCCAGTCCGCGCAGGGCGTGCGCCACCGCCTCGTCCTCGGACAGCCCGAGCCGGAACGCGGCCGGGAAGGGCGCCACCGCGACCCCGGGCATCAGCGGGCCGATACCGGCCCGGAACCGGGTGCCGGCCGTGGTGAGCGAGGCCGCGCCCATGGTGCGGCCGTGGAACGCGCCCTCGAAGACGATCACGTTCGGGCGCCCGGTGGCGTGCCGGGCGAGCCGCAGCGCGGCCTCCACCGCCTCGGTGCCGGCGGTGGCGTAGAACAGCGAGTCCAGGCCGGACGGCAGCACCTCGCCGAGCCGCTCGGTGAGCGTGAGCAGCTGGTCGTGCAGCACGGTGGTGTACTGCCCGTGGATCAGTCGGCCGGCCTGTTCCCGGACCGCCTCGACCACCCTCGGGTGACAGTGGCCGGTGCTGGTCACCCCCACGCCGGAGGTGAAGTCGAGGTGGCGGCGGCCGTCGGCGTCGTAGAGGTGGAGTCCTTCGCCGCGTACGGCGACGACCGGGGTGGCCTGCTTGAGCGCCGGGGAGAGCTGGGACACGGGGCCTGCCTTCACGGGTTGGTCCTGCCTTCACGGATGTCGTCTCGGGTGTCGTGACCGGCGCCGTCGCGGACGTCGTCACGGGTGCCGTCACCGGTGTCGTGACCGACCTCGTCACGGACGTCGTCACGGGTGAGCGGGGTCGGGCCGACGGGCGGCAGGTAGCCGGCCTCGGCGGCCCAGGAGAGCGCGGCCGACCACCACCGCGGGGTCGGCGCGGCGAAGCGCACGCCCAGCCGGTCGAGCACCGCGGTGGTGTACGAGCTGTCCACCAGGACGCGGCGCTCCTCCTGCGCCGCCCAGGCCGCGGCCACCCGGGCGGCCGTCGGGTGGCGGCGCTCGGCCCGGGCGAGGGCGGCCGCGAAGGCCGCCTCGTCGGTGAGCCGTACGGGGTAGCCGTGCCCGGCCAGCCACCGCACCAGCTCGTCGTGCGGGACGGCGTGCGGCGTCTCCACGTGGTACGCGCCGGGCGCGGCGTACGGGTCGAGGGCGATCGCGGCGATCCCGGCGGCCACCGTGTCCACGTACGAGAACGCGAAGGCGGTGCCCGGTCGGCTCGGCGCGGCGCCGGCCAGCAGGTAGCCGCGGAGCAGCTGGTAGATCCGGTTGTCGCCGGCGTTGGCCTGGAACGCGCCGGTCCGGCTGTGCGCCGCGATGTGGCCGCTGCGGTGCAGGTAGGCGGCGTGCCCGCGGGCGGCCCAGGCCCGGACGGCCTGCTCCGCGCGGTACTTGGTCCGCTCGTACGGGGTGCGGAAGTGCTGGCCGATCTCCAGGTCCGCCTCGCTGAAGCGGCGCGGCGGGCCGTCGACGCCGCCCGAGACGGCCAGCGTGGAGACGTGGTGGACCCGGGCGTCCGGGGCGTGCTCCCCGACCCAGTCGAGCAGTCGGCGCACCGCCGTGTGGTTGGTGCGCTCCAGCTCGTCGGGCGAGGCCACCAGTCGGACGTCCGCCGCCGCGTGCACCACCAGGTGGGCGCCCCGGGCGTGTTCCAGTGCGGACGGGGAGAGGCCGAGGCCGTCCCGGTCGATGTCCCCGGCGAGCGCCCGGGCCTGCCGGACCGCTCCCGCCGCGCCCGCCGCGCCGGTGCCGAGCCGCCTCAGCGCCTCGGCGTCGTCCGCGGCCCGCACCAGGCAGGTGACCTCGGCACCGCGCGCCAGGAAGGCCGCCAGCAGGTGCCGCCCGAGGTAGCCGGTGGCGCCGGTGAGCAGTACCCGGGCGGGTTCGCGCACCGTCGCCCGGGCCATCGGGGCGACGCCGGGGTGCAGCAGCTGGCCGGAGGTGGACAGCGGCGCCCGGACGGGCGGTGCGGCCTCCGGTGCCGCGGCGTCGGCCCGGCTGACGACATCGGCCCGCGCCTCGGCCGCCACGGCGCGGGCGAACCGCCCGGTGATCGACTCGGCGGCGGGGTGCGGCAGGCCGGGCCGGCCGTACACCAGGTCGGCGACCAGCCGCTGCTCCACCACCCGTGCGGTGAGCCGCAGTTCGTACAGCGGGTCGCCGCCCGCGCAGCGGGCCGTACCGGCCTGTTCGGCGGCGACGGTCCAGTCCAGCGCGGGCTCCCCGGGCAGCCGGAAGGTGCCGAGGAAGTTGAAGCCGACGGCGGGCCGTTCGCCGGGCCCGTCCATCGGCCGGACGGGCGCCTCGCGCAGCCGCCGGGCCACGGTGTCCGGGGTGGCCCCGGCGTCCAGTTCGACGTGCTTGACGGCGGTGAACCAGCCGACGGTGTCCAGGAATTCGCCCGGGTCGCCGACCGCGTCCCGGCCGTGGGTCTCGACCTCCACGGCGAGCCGGGGGCGGCCGCTGTCGCCGGTGACGGCCTCGGCGAAGGCGGCCAGCAGTACGGCCTCCAGCCCGGCACCGGCACCGTGCCGGGCGATCAGCCGGGCGGTGGCGTCCGGGCCGAGCGCCCAGCTGAGCGCGGCGGGCTCCTCGACCTCCCCGACCTCCCCGGCTTCCCCGGCTTCCCCGACCTCCACGGCCTCACCCGCCTCCCCGACCTCCCCCGCGTCCCCGGC
>NZ_JBHVET010000581.1:0-5726 GCF_042802135.1 Kitasatospora sp. NPDC057512 | reverse complement strand
GAGAAACCGGTCCCGCCCCTTCGCGGTGTGCGTCCGCGGGCGTCAGCCGCGCTGGATGCCCGTGGTGTCGGCCAGCACGCCCTGGCTGCCGTCCGGCAGCTGCGCGACCAGCGCGGTGCCGCGCTGCTCGACGGCCAGGTACCAGGTGCCCGGCACGACCTCGCCGACCGGGGCGCCGGCCGGGTTGTCCTTCGGGGCCAGCTGGCGCGGGGCCGGGACGGCGAACCAGAACGGCTGGAAGTCCGCCGCCGGGGCGGGCGCCTGCTGCGCGGCCGGGGCCGGCTGCGGGGCCGGGGTGCCGGCGTCGTGCGGCTGGGCGGCCTGGACCGGCTGGCCGGGCTGCGGCTGGCCGGCGCCCGGGTAGCCGTAGCCGCCCTGGCCGCCGAACGCCGGGTCGTGGCCCTGGGCCGGGTACCCGTACTGGCCGGGCTGGCCGGGCGCACCCGGGTGACCGGGCTGGCCCGGGTAGCCGTACTGGCCGGGGACGGCCGCCGGGCGGTCGGCGGCCAGCGGGGCCTTCAGCGCGGGCACCAGGGGACCCGCGGCGGCCGCGCCGGCCAGCACGAGCAGCGCGATGAAGCCGAGCCAGGCGCCGAAGCCGTGGCTGACGACGGAGCTGGAGGTACCGCCGCCGAGCGCCCAGACCGAGGTCCACAGCGCCGCGACGGAGAGGGCGATGCCCCACTGGTCCAGCCGCAGGCCGAGCACCTGGCGGTTGGCCGCGGCCGCACCCTGGAAGCGCTGCACCAGGATCAGCACCGCGGCGGCGATGCCGAGGAGGTAGATCGACGGCAGGATGGGGAACAGGTCCGTGCTCCACGCGTTCTGCGACGGGGGGCAGTACCGGCTGTTGCCGCAGTCCACGGTCCAGTAAGGCAGGAAGGAGGCGATGAAGAGCAGGACGGCCGCGCCTGCGACGGCGGCGTCTCCCCTGGTGAGAGCGCGCAGATTCACTAACGTTCCCCTCGTTGACGTGTCGTGGACGGTGGTTCGCGCGGTCGGGCCGACCGGCCGAAACTCCCGAACGGACCAGAAGCCTAGGCCCAACCGTCCTGCCGGTGCACGGCGGGACCGGGAATGGGGTGAAGTCGTTGCAAACCGTGCGGTCCGGGCGGAGCGTCGTCCTCCGCCGGTCGCGGCCCAACTCCCTTACCGCTCTTCGGTCTTCTCTTGGGTCGTCAGGAACACGGTCAGCGCGTCGGCGATCCCCCGGGCCGCCTGCTGGCGCCACTGAGGATCCGTCATCCGCTTCGCGTCCGTCGAGTTGCGCATGTTACCGCACTCGATGAACACCTTGGGGACCGTCGAGAGGTTGAGGCCGCCCAGGTCGGAGCGGGTGTCCAGGCCGTCCTTGGCGATGTAGTCCGCGTACGGCTCGCCGGTCGCGGCGTGGAACCGGTCGCGCAGCAGGAGGCCGAGCCGGCGCGAGGGGGCGACGATCGCCGCGTTGTCCGCCGTCCCCGCCACGACCCGCGCGGGCATGATCACGTGGAACCCGCTGCCGCTCGCCGGGCCGCCGTCCCCGTGCACCGAGACCGCGACGTCGGCGTGGGCGTCGGCGCCCGCGCGGGCGCGTTCGTCGATGCACGGGCCCCAGGGGCGGTCGCCGTCCTGCGTCAGGACCACCGTGGCACCCCGGGCGGCCAGCAGGGCGCGGGCCCGGCGGGAGACGTCCAGGGTGTACTCGGCCTCGGTGTAGCCGGCGTTGGTCTCGGTGCCGGTGGTGTCGCACTCCTTGCGGGCGTTGCCGATGTCCACCTGGCGGTTGATCTCGGCGGTGTGGGCGGAGTTGCCGGGGTTGTGGCCGGGGTCGAGCAGGACGGTGCGGCCGGTCAGGACCGCGGCGTCGGCGGGCGCGGGCGGGGCCTCGGCCGCCGGGGTGGTGGACGGCGGCGGTGCGACCGGAGGGGTGAGGGGCGCGGCGGTGCCGTCGGCCGGGTCGGCGGTGCTCGGCTGGTCCGTGGCCGTCGGGGCGGGCGGGGTCGAAGCCGGGACGGAAGCCGGGGACGAGGCGGCGGGGGCCGAGGCGGCCGGGGCCGCCGTGGCGCCCGCCGGGCCGGAGTGGTCGAGGGCCCGCCAGCCGAACCAGCCCGCCGTACAGAGCGGAACGGCCACGGCCGCGGCGGTGGTGGCGCGCAACAGGGCGGAGCGGCGGGGCGGACGGGGGGCGGTGCCGGTCACTGGTCGGTCAGATCCTGTCCTGGGTGCGCGGAGTCAGGCCGTAGCTCTTCGCGATCGCGTTCCACTTGGTCATGAAGTCCGTCTTCGCCTGCGTGGCCTGCGGGTTGAGCTCGTCCGCGTGCTTCTTGTCGGCGGTGGCCGGGGCCCGGCCGGTGCAGCCCTGGGCGGCGACGGCACGCGCCCAGCTCGCGTACGCCTTGTCTATGTCGGCGGACAACTGCCAGGCGGACTTCAGGGAGTTCACCGCGTCCGCGCCGCCCGGCACGTCCGTGACGCTCAGTTGGGAGAGCTTGGCCAGCAGGGCGGTCCGCTGGCTCGCACCGTTGTCGAAGTCCTGCGCGGCGCTCTCGATGTCGGCCTTCGGCGGGCAGCTGGTCACCTTGGCGACGGCGCTGCCGATCGGGGCCTTGGCGCTCTCGCCCTCGCTGAGCAGGCCGTCCAGCGCCTGGGCCTGCGCCTTGGCGCCCGGACCGGGGGCGGTCGAGCTCGGCGACGGCGTACCGGCGGGCGAGCCGGACGCGCTCGCGGCGGCGCTCGGCGCACCGTCCGCACCCGTGGGCGCGGTCGCGGGCGGCGGGTTCTCCGCGCCGGTCGCCGGGGCCGAGGCCGGGGCGGGCGCGGCCTGGCCGTCCTTGTCGCCGCCGCCCCGCAGGGCGAACAGCAGGCCGCCGCCGACCGCCAGCACCAGGAGCAGCGCGAAGCCGATCAGCAGCGGGGCCCTGCGGTTGGTCGGCCGGTCCTCGTCGTCCCCGTGGGCGGTCCCGGTCGGATAGTCGGGCCGACCGTCGTAGGGGGGCTGCGCGCCGTAGGGGAGCGGGGTGCCGTACGGGGGCTGGGTGCCGTACGGGGACTGCGGCGGGGCGGCGGGCGGCTGCAGGAGGTAGTCGTGGCCGGGGGCCTGCTGCGTCTCCTGCTGCGGGGCGTGGGACGGCGGCCCCGGGTGGGAGGGGAACGGCGAGGCCGCCGGCGGGGCGGCCGGGGGCGGCGGGGCGGCGCCGGGGAACAGCCGGGCGGTCGGCGGGTCGTAACCGGGCGAGGCGGCCAGGTACGGGCGGGCGCCCAGCGGCGGGCCCTGGTCGCCGACGGCGCCGGGCGCGGGCGGCGGGGCCATCGGACCGGGCTGGGCGGCGGACTGCGGGGCCGTGGACTGCGAGGCGGCGGGAGGCTGGGGGGTGACGGGAGACTGGGGAGTGGCGGGCGCCTCGGGAACGGGCTGCGCGTCGGCCGGGCGCTGCGGGCCGCGCACCCAGCCGCCGGCGCCGCCGCGCGCGGTCGGGTCCCAGACCGCCGGAGCGCTGTTCTGCTGGTCCGTCATGTCGCTGCTGGCCCCCACCGTCCGCCGATGCTCTGCCTGGTGCTGCGCGGCCACCGTACCGTTCGAACCCCTGCCCGGCAGCCCCGGCACGACGTTAGAGCATCGGCGCGGGGCCCCGGGAGCGAACAGATGCCCTACCGCGCGGCGCGGCGCAGGACGCGCAGGGAGCCGGTCACCGAGACCTCCTCGAAGCCCTCGGCCAGCGCCCGCAGGTACACCCGGTACGGGGCCTGGCCGCCGTCCGCCGGGTCGGGGAACACGTCGTGCACCACCAGCAGGCCCTCCGGAGCCAGGTGCGGCACCCAGCCCTCGTAGTCGCCGGTCGCGTGCTCGTCGGTGTGCCCGCCGTCGATGAACACCAGGCCCAGCGGGCGCCCCCACAGCGCGGCGATCCGCGGCGAGCGGCCGACCAGCGCCACCACGTGCTCCTCCAGCCCGGCGGCGTGCAGGGCGCGGCGGAACCTCGGCAGGGTGTCCATCAGCCCGACCTCGGGGTCGACCAGGGTCGGGTCGTGGTACTCCCAGCCGGGCTGCTGCTCCTCCGAGCCGCGGTGGTGGTCGACGGTCAGCGCGACCGTCCCCGCCTCCCGGGCCGCCGCCGCGAGCAGGATCGCCGAGCGGCCGCAGTAGGTGCCGATCTCCAGCACCGGCAGCCCGGTGCCCCGCGCCGCCTCCACCGCCGCCGCGTACAGCGCGAGCCCCTCGTCCACCGGCATGAACCCGGTGGCCTCCTCGAACGCCGCCAGCACCTCGGGTGCCGGCTCGGCGCTCAGCAGCAGGTCGGACATGCGGTGCTCCTCGGGGTCGGGACGCGGGCGGACGTGCACGGACCCTACTCGACGGTAGCGCCGGCGGCGGCGCCGGGGCGGCCGGGCCGACCACGGTGAATCCGTACGGTTCCGGCGGCCGGTTGTTGTGGAACGCGTTCTAGTCGCGTCGCGCCGCCCGTGCCAGAATCGGCCCGACCGCCGATCCGAGGAACACCAGGCCCCCCGGGAGCAGCCCCCATGCGCGCAGCCGTCCTGCACAAGACCGGCCAGGAGACCCTCGACGTCCGCGAGGACGTGACGGCCGTGGGCTTCGGGCCGGGCACCGTACGGGTCCGGATGCGCGCCGCCAGCCTCTGCCACTCGGACCTCTCCGCGATGAGCGGCGTCCTGCCGCAGCCCGCGCCGTTCGTCCCCGGGCACGAGGGCGCCGGGGACGTGCTGGAGATCGGCGAGGGCGTCACCGGCCTCGCCGCCGGCGACCGCGTGGTGCTCTGCTGGATGGCCCCCTGCGGCCGCTGCGACCACTGCCGCCGGGACCGCGGCCACCTCTGCATCGCCAGCCTGCGCAGCCTCGGCGCCCCGGGCTTCCGGATCGCCGAGGGCGGGCTGAGCGCCTCCGGCTTCTACGGCACCGGGGCCTTCGCCGAGGAGGTCGTGGTCGCGGCGAACGCCGTCATCAAGGTGCCCGACGACCTCCCGTACGAGGCCGCCGCGCTGATCGGCTGCGGCGTGACCACGGGCATCGGCGCCGCGGTGAACACCGCCCGGGTCGAGCCCGGCGCCTCCGTCGCGGTGATCGGCGCGGGCGGGGTCGGCGTGGCCACCGTGCAGGGCGCCCGGGTCTGCGGCGCCGGCCGGATCACCGTCGTCGACCCGGTGGCCTCGCGCCGCGAGCGCGCCCTGGCGTTCGGCGCCACCGAGGCGATCGCCCCCGAGGAGCTGAAGGCGGCGGCCAGGAAGCTGCCCGGCGGCGGCTTCGACTACGTCTTCGAGGCGGTCGGCCGCGCGGCCACCGTCCGGGCCGGCTACGAGGCCGCCCGGCGCGGCGGCGCGGTGGTCGTCATCGGCGCGGGCGCGCAGGACGACCTCGCGCAGTTCACCATGGGCGAGCTGTTCTTCAACGAGAAGCGCCTGCTGCCCTCGCTCTACGGCGGGGCGACGGTGGCGCGCACCATCGGGCTGGTCGTGGACCTCTGGCGGGCCGGGCGGATCGACCTCGACGGCATGGTCACCCACCGGGTGGGGCTCGCGGACGTCAACGAGGCGATCGCGCAGATGCGGAGCGGCGAGGCGCTGCGGACGGTCGTGACGCTGGGCTGAGGGCGGGCCGCGGCCGGGTTTCGGCCAGGGGTTTCGGCCAGGGGTTTCGGGCGGGGGTTTCGGGCGGGCTTCGAGCGGGCTTCGGGAACGCCGAGGGCCCGCCGGGGGAGTCCGTGCCCTCCCGGCGGGCCCTCGTACGC
>NZ_JBHVET010000580.1:0-5734 GCF_042802135.1 Kitasatospora sp. NPDC057512 | reverse complement strand
GCCTACGGCCCCACGCTCCCGACGGGCCACCCGGCCGCCGTGGCGGCCGACGGAAGCTGGCGGCTGGCGACGGCGGTCGGCTCCTGGAGCAAGGAGGAGTCCAGCCACATCGGCGCCGCGGCCCGGGAACGCGCCAGGCAGCGGCGGATCGCGGACCTCACCGCGGACCTGGCCGAGGCCGACACGGCCCTCACCGGTCACGAGACACGGCTGCGTGCCCTCGCCGACCGCCGGGCGCGACTCGGCGCCGACCTCCGCTCCCGGCCGCACCACCGGGAGGTGGAACAGGCCAAGCGCGTCTGGGAACGGTCCGAGTCCGAGGTGGGCGCCCGCGAGGACGCCGTACGCGAGGCCGTCGAACGGCTCGCGCGACAGGAGACCGCGGTCGCGGACGCGCTGCGTGCGCTCGCCGTCGCCTCGGCGGAGCACGCCCTGCCGACCGAACGTGCCGCCCTGGACACGACCGCCACGGCCGTCGACGCGCTGCGTGAACAGGCCGACGTCTGGCTCGACGCCCACCTGGCCTGGGCAGCCGCCCAGCAGGCCTGGGACTCCGCGCGCAGCCACGCCGAGGCATCCAGGGGAGCGGCCGCCGAGAGCCTGGAGGAGGCCGAGACCGTCGAGGCCGCCGCCCGTGGGCTCCGATCCACGCTCCGGGCGGTCGAGAGCACCGTCGGCGAGGACTACCGCCAAGTGGCCGCCCGTATCAGTGACTTCCGGAGGTCCCTCGACCGGATCCGCCGCGACATCGAATCCGGGACCCAGGCACTTCTCGCGCTCGAAGGGCGCATCGGTGCGCTGGGTGCCACCACGGCCCAGGACGAGGCCCTGCACGACAGGGCCGTGGCGGCCCGGAACGAGGCAGCCCGCAGCTTCCGGCGCCTGTGCGTCCTCGGATTCCCCGAGGACGCGGGCCTCGGCCTCGTCCTCACCTCCGTGGACGGCACTCGCGCGACCCTCGAAGCGGCACGCGAGACCGCCGCGACATGGCCCAACCTGCCGCACGGCACCAGGAACCTCGGCGACGCCCTGAACCGCCTCTCCGAGGCCGTCCACCGAGCCCGCCAGAGCCTCAGCAGCCGTGCCGACCTCGAACTCGAAGCCGAGGAGGAGATCCACGTCCTCACCGCCACCATCGACGGCATCCGCGTCGGCGCGACCAGCCTCCTCGCCATCCTCACCGGCGACCGTGACCGCAGCCAGGACGACATCACCGCCGCCGAGCGGAGCCTCTTCGACCGGACTCTCACCGGCGACACCCGCCGCCACCTCGCGTCCCGGATCCGCCAGGCCGGTGAACTCGTCGAGCGGATGAACGGCCATCTCGAACGGGTCCGGACCGCCTCACGGGTGGCGGTCCGTCTGGTGTGGCAGATCCACCCCGACCTGCCCGCCGGCACCCGGACGGCCCGTGAACTGCTGCTCAAGGACCCGGCGCGGATCACCGAAGCCGACCGCGAGGCCCTGCACGCCTTCTTCCGGGGCCGTATCGAGGAAGCGAAGACCCGCAACACGGCGGCGACATGGGAGGAGCAGCTCGCCGAGGTCCTCGACTACACGGCCTGGCACCAGTTCGTCGTCAAGCTGGACCGCGCCAACGGCGCCGGGTGGCAACTGCTCACCAAGAAGCTCCACGGCGCGCTCTCGGGCGGCGAGAAGGCCATCGCACTCCACCTGCCGCTCTTCGCCGCCGTGGCCGCCCACTACGAGGCGGTGCCGGAGTCCCCGCGGCTGATCCTGCTCGACGAGGTCTTCGTCGGTGTCGACACCGTCAACCGCGGGCAGGTCTTCGCCCTCCTCGCGGCGCTCGACCTCGACCTGGTGCTCACCTCCGACCACGAGTGGTGCACCTACCGGGAGCTCTCCGGGATCGCCGTCCACCAGCTGATCACCGGAGGCGACGGCGACGACGCCGTCACCAGCGCCCGCTTCACCTGGACGGGCGCCGACCTGCTGCCCGACGAAGCCGCCCCGGACGGATCGGCATGACGGGCCGCCATCCTCTCGACCTCCCCGAACTCAGGCCCCTCTGGTCGGCCGTCCACGACCGCCTGTCGACCGGCCGCCCCGTCAGCCGGGTGCGGTCGGGACCGCTCGACGACGCCGGTCGAGAGGCGTTGGCCGATCTCCTCGGACTCGACCGGCTCCCCGGCGCCGAACCGACGATCCCACTCGCCGGACTCGACCGCGCCGTGCTGGAGGTCTGCGGCCGGACCGTCCGGGACGTGGTGGCCGCGATCGTCGGCCCGGTCCACGACCGGGCTGCCGATCGCGAGCGCAAGACCGGCCAACGCGACGCCCTGTGGGGCTGGTTGGCCGGCCACGACGTGGTCACCGCCCAGCCCGTCCTCCTGGAGTGGGTCGGCCACCTGCGCGCCAACGGCCTCGTCGACGGCTCACCCGACCGGACCCGAGGCCTGCTGACCGCCGCGCTGACCGTCCTTCACGCACTCCCGGCCGACGGCGAGCCACTACCGGTCCTCGCGGCCCGCCTCCTCGACGGCGACTCCCACGCCCTCGACGACGGGACCCGGCTGTCCTCCCTCGTCCTGCGCGCACTGGCGGTGCTGTACGGCACCGACATGCCCGACGCCGCGGAGGGACGACGCGCGCTCTGGAGCCGAGCCGGCGTCGCCGACGACGAACTGTCCGCCACCGTGCTCGCCGTCGGTCTCCGCCCCGGGGGAGAGGGCCCGGTCGCCGCGATCTCCCGGATCTGCGCCGCATCCGGCCACCCCGTCAGCCTCACTCTCGCCCAACTGCGCTCACCCGGCGAATGCACCGGTCCCGCAGGACCGGTGCACATCACCGAGAACCCCAGCGTGCTCGCCCTCGCCCTACGACGCTTCGGCCGGCACTGCCCACCACTGGTCTGCACCTCCGGCTGGCCCAACACCGCCGTGATCCACCTGCTGCGCCGACTCGCCGACGACGGCGCCTCCCTGCGCTACCACGGCGACTTCGACGGCGAGGGCATCCGCATCGCGGCTCACGTCATGGCCAAGGCCGGAGCCGTCCCCTGGCGGATGGCGGCCGACGACTACCGGGCCGCCGTGCCCCGGGTCCCCTCGGGCCCCGATCCGGGGCGTCTCACGCCCGCCCCGTGGGACCGGGCGCTCGTCGACTCCATGGCCGAACTGCGCACCGCGGTGGTCGAGGAGGTGGTCGCGGACCTCCTCCTCGACGACTTGGCAGAGTACCGTCACGCACCGTAGTCGGCAGTCGGCAGTCGGCCCCGGCGGAGAGCGTGGCTGCCGGGCAATGCCCAGGAGCCCGTCGCACGTCGAGGTTGCCGGCCTCGCGCTGGTGGGCGTGCCGGGGCGGGCGCCGTCGTTCGCCGTCGCCGTCGGACACGCAGTCCGCTCAGGGGGCCATGGTGAGCCCGGCCGAGGCGCCGCCACGGCTCAGGACGACCGACCGGATGTGGTCGAGGGCCCGGGTGTAGTCGGCGCGGCCGGGGGCGTGGTGGAGGGCGTCGGTCAGGTCGAGGACCCGGTAGGGCGGGCCGAGGTCGGTCAGTTGCGGGAGGAACTCGGCCTTGGTGACGGACCATCGCTGTCCGGGCCGGGCCGGCGGGGAGAAGGTGAAACGGGCGATCGAGCTCCAGTTTCCCCGCGGGTCCTCCGCGCCGGTGTGGTTGAACATGTGGCCGGCGAGCTGGTCGCCCATGCCGTAGACCGTCCAGGTGTCGTTGATCTTCTCGTACGCCTGCGGGATGTGGGCGTGGGTGCCGAGGACCAGGTCGATGTCGGGTCGGCCGGGGGTCTGCTCGGCGGCCAGGTCGCGGGCGAGCGCGAGCTGCTGCTCGTCCGGGGTGTCCTGCCACTCGGTGCCCCAGTGGAGGCTGACCACCACGATGTCCGCGCCTCGCTCCCGGGCGGCCCTCGCGTCGGTGAGGATCCGCTCCCGGTCGATGAGGTTGACCGCCCAGGGCCGGTCCTTCGGCAGGGGGATGCCGTTGGTGCCGTAGGTGTAGGCGAGCTGGGCCACCGTGGCGCCGCCTGCCGTGAGCATCGTGGGGCTGCCCGCCTCGTCGGCGCTGCGCGCGGAGCCCGTGTGCTTCAGGCCGACGGCGTCCATGGCGTCGAGCGTGCGCCGGATGCCGTCCGGCCCGCCGTCGAGCGTGTGGTTGGAGGCGGTGTCGCAGGAGGTGTACCCGGCGTCCTTGAGCGCCTGGGCGACCTGAGGTGGGGAGATGAACGACGGGTAGCCGGTGAACGGCCCACCGTCGGCGCCGTACACCGTCTCCATGTGGCAGATGGCCAGATCGGCGGCGCTGATGACCGGTTTGACCCCGGCGAGCATCCGGGTGAAGTCGTAACCGTTGCCCCCGGCGTCCTCCTTGGCCTGCTGGATGATCTCGGTGTGCGGCAGGACGTCCCCGGTCGCGACGAGGGTGAAAGCCCGCGGCGCCGCCGGGGTGGGCGCGGCCGTCGAGCTCGGATCCCGGGGTGTCGAGGGCACGGGCTGGCGTGCCTGCGGTGACCCGCAGCCCGTGAGGGGGAGCAGCAGGGCGGTGGCGGCTGTGAGGATCTCTCGGCGGGCAAATCTCATGGTCGGCTCGTCCCACGATCGGCGGGTATGACGAGTCCGACTATGCGAGCCGTGGATCGGCCGCCGTGGGAACCCGCGCCCTGGCATCACCCGACGGGGCCACCGACCTGTCGGCGGGCACGGACGGGCGGGTGTGCGGGTGGTGCGGAACCGGGGTGCGGACCGGGCGCGTCGACGCAGCGCGAAACGCCTGGCGTCCGGCCGGGTGGCCGGACCCAGGTGAGCGGCCGATCGGGCTCCGGCATGCGCCCCGGAGCGGCGACGGTAGGGCCGTGGGCGTGCCGGTCAGAGCGTGAACAAGGCGGCGTACGGTGGGGCGATCCGCTCCTGTCGGGTGCCGAAGTCGACGAGGACGGCCGCGTAGGCTCCGTCCTCCACCGCGAGGACGCGGCCGAGACCATACTTGTCGTGGCTCACGCGGTCGCCCACCGCGAATAGCTTGGGCGGTGCGTCAGGCCGGGGTTTGAAGGGACTGGTGGGCAGGGGGCGTCGGACTGCCGGTGTTTTCCTCATCCCGGTCAGTATGCTCCGAAAATCGACGGAACGGGCCGTTCCGGAGCGTGTGAATCCGTTGCCGGGTGTCCCCGGGTCGACTCGCCCCCTGGGCGTGGCGAAAAGATCACGACCGGGCCGGGGCAGCGCTCGGTGTCGCCAACTCCGGTGCGGGAACCGATCGTTGCTGTCACTTTCGGGGCGAGAGGGTCGCGTCCGGGAGGGCGGGAAGAAAATGGACGAGTGAAAATCCGTGCCGACGAGCCGGAGTCTGCTAAGCTCTAGTTAGTTGCAGTTGTGGTTCCCATGAACTTTGTGTGCGCCTGCTTATTGTTGCGGGCGCATTTTTTGTTTTACCGGCTCTTTCCGGCGGGTTCTCATCGCGGCGACTCGAATGTCTGCATGGTGCAGACTTCGGACAGTCTCTCGAAGGAGATTTCTCATGGCTACTGGCACCGTGAAGTGGTTCAACGCGGAAAAGGGCTTCGGCTTCATCGAGCAGGAGGGCGGCGGCGCTGACGTGTTCGCCCACTACTCGAACATCGTCGCCCAGGGCTTCCGCGAGCTGCTCGAGGGTCAGAAGGTCGAGTTCGACGTCACGCAGGGCCAGAAGGGCCCGCAGGCCGAGAACATCCGCCCGCTGTAATTTCCCTGCCGCGGTTCTCACCCGGCAGACAGGGGCCCGCAC
>NZ_JBHVET010000579.1:0-5744 GCF_042802135.1 Kitasatospora sp. NPDC057512 | reverse complement strand
GGCCCACCCGGGCCGGCGCCCGACCGCCCACCGCCACCTCCTTCGTACGGCTCCCCTCGACCCGGAGGAACGCCTCCCATGTTCGACACAGTTCTGGTCGCCAACCGCGGCGAGATCGCCCTGCGGGTGATCCGCACCCTGCGGCGGCTCGGCGTCCGTTCGGTCGCCGTGTTCAGCGACGCGGACGCCGACGCGCCGCACGTCCGCGAGGCCGATGTCGCGGTCCGGCTCGGCCCGGCCGACCGCAGCGACAGCTCGGCGACCGAGACGTACCTGCGGACCGACCAGATCCTGGCCGCCGCCCGCCGCACCGGCGCCCAGGCCGTCCACCCCGGCTACGGCTTCCTCGCCGAGAACCCCGGCTTCGCCCGCGCCTGCGCCGACGCGGGCCTCGTCTTCATCGGACCACCTCCCGGTGCGGTCGAGCTGATGGGCGACAAGATCAACGCCAAGGAGGCCGTCCGGGCCGCCGGCGTCCCGGTGGTCCCCGGCAGCCAGGCCACCGCGCCCACCGACGAGGACCTCGTCGCCGCCGCCGACGAGATCGGCTACCCGGTGCTGCTCAAGCCGTCCGCCGGCGGCGGTGGCAAGGGCATGCGCCTCGTGCGGGACCGCGCCGACCTGCCCACCGAGATCGCCGCCGCCCGCCGTGTCGCCCGCACCGCCTTCGGCGACGACACCCTGCTGCTGGAGCGCTGGGTCGACCGGCCGCGCCACATCGAGGTGCAGGTGCTCGCCGACGCCCACGGCACCACCGTCCACCTCGGCGAGCGCGAGTGCAGCCTGCAGCGCCGCCACCAGAAACTGATCGAAGAGGCTCCCTCCGTTCTCCTCAACGCCGAGACCCGCGCCGCGATGGGCGCCGCGGCTGTCCGCGCCGCGGAGTCCTGCGGCTACACCGGTGCCGGCACCGTGGAGTTCATCGTTCCCGGCATCGACCCGGACGCCCCCGACTCCGCCGCCGAGGGGGTGCGGGACTTCTTCTTCATGGAGATGAACACCCGCCTCCAGGTGGAACACCCCGTGACCGAGCTCGCCGTCGCCGTCGGCGCGGACGCGGCCCGGCTCGACCTGGTCGAGTGGCAGGTGCGCGTCGCCGCCGGCGAAGCGCTCTCCTTCGCCCAGTCCGACATCTCCTTCCTGGGCCACGCCATCGAGGCCCGCATCTGCGCCGAGGACCCGGAACGGGACTTCCTGCCCACCGGCGGCCGCATCCTCACCCTGGACGAGCCCCGGGGCGAGGGCATCCGCGTCGACTCCGGGGTCGCCCCCGGAACCGTCGTCACCAGCGCCTACGACCCCATGCTCGCCAAGGTCATCGCGTACGGGCCCGACCGCCCGACCGCGCTGCGCCGGCTCCGCGCGGCGCTGGCCGACACCCGCATCCTGGGTGTCACCACCAACACCGGCTTCCTGCGCCGACTGCTCGCCCACCCCGAGGTCGCCGCCGGCCGGCTGGACACCGGCCTCGTGGAACGGACGGCCCAGGAGCAGCCGGCCCTGCTCACCTCGCCGTACTCCCCCACGAACGCGACCGGCCCGACTGTGACCGGCCCGAGCACGGCCGACCCCGACGCGACCTCGGCGGCCGAACCGCCGTCGCCCGCTCACCTCCTCTACTACGCGGCCGCGCTGGCACGGCACCTGGAACTCACTCCGCCCGCCGATCCCGACGGCTGGACCGACCCGTTCTCCCTTCCCTCCGGCTGGCGCCTGGGCGGCACCCCCGCCTGGACCACCCACCGACTCCGTACCCCCGGCCAGGACCCGGTGGCGGTGAGCATCCGTTCGATCACTGCGGGCAACGTAGCCGATGCCACTGACAATTCCGCCGGGCCCGCCCGCGAGCTGGAACTCCGGCTCGACGGGGGCCCCGCGCACCGCGCCCGCGCGAGCCTGGCCGGCGACCGGCTGCACCTGACCGTCGACGGCCTCCGGACCACGTTCTCGCTGGCCACCGACGCCGCCCCCGGCCTCGCCGCCGGACCGGTGACCTGGCTCGGCGTCGAGGGCGACACCTGGCCGCTGCACGCCTACGACCCGGTCGTCGAGAGCGCCACCGGGGCCGGCGCGCACCACGGCGCGCTGACCGCCCCGATGCCCGGCACCGTCACCGTCGTCAAGACCACGGCGGGCGAGACGGTCCGCAAGGGACAGCCCCTGCTCGTGCTGGAGGCCATGAAGATGGAACACGTGATCGCCGCACCGCACGACGGCGTGGTCGCCGAGCTGCGGGCCACCGCCGGCGCCACCGTCGCGATGGAGGACCTGCTGGTCGTGGTCACCCCGGTCGAGGACGCGTCGGCCGAGGACGCCCCGGCCGAGCCGGCCGCCGCCACCGTCCCCGCCGGGCCCGCGGAGGTGCGGTCGTGACCGCCCCCGCCGCCGCCCGCGAGCCCGACGCCCTCGACCTGGGCCTGCCCGATCCGGTCCGCGCCCCCGGCCTGCCCGAGGAGGTCCGGATCCACGAGGTCGGGCCGCGCGACGGCCTGCAGAACGAGAAGTCCCTGGTGCCGGTCGAGGTCAAGGCCGAGTTCATCGCCCGGCTCGCGGCCGCCGGGCTGCGCACCGTCGAGGCCACCAGCTTCGTTCACCCGAAATGGGTACCGCAGCTGGCCGACGCCGAGGTGCTGGTCCCCCGGCTCGCCGGTCTGCCGGAGCGCCACCCCGGCCTGCGGCTGCCGGTGCTGGTGCCCAACGAGCGCGGCCTGGACCGCGCGCTCGCCCACCACGCCACCGACATCGCGGTGTTCGCCAGCGCCACCGAGACCTTCGCCCGCCGCAACCTCAACCGCTCGGCGGACGAGGCCATGGCGATGTTCCGCCCGGTCGTGGGCCGGGCCACCGAGGCCGGGGTCGCGGTCCGCGGCTACCTCTCGATGTGCTTCGGCGACCCGTGGGAGGGCCCCGTCCCGGTCGACCAGGTGGTCCGGTACGGCGTGCGGCTGCTGGAGCTGGGCTGCGCGGAGCTGAGCCTCGGCGACACCATCGGGGTCGCGACGCCGGGCCAGGTCACCGCCCTGCTGGCGGGTTTCGCGCGGGCCGGCGTCCCGGTCGACCGGCTCGCCGTGCACTTCCACGACACCTACGGCCAGGCGCTCAGCAACACCCTGGCGGCACTGCGCGAGGGCGTCACCACGGTGGACGCCTCGGCGGGCGGCCTGGGCGGCTGCCCGTACGCGAAGAGCGCCACCGGCAACCTGGCCACCGAGGACCTGGTCTGGATGCTGCACGGGCTCGGCATCCGGACCGGCGTCGACCTGCGCGCCCTCGTCGCGACCAGCGGCTGGATGGCCGAGCACCTCGGCCGCCCGAGCCCGTCCCGCACCGTCCAGGCCCTGCTCGGCTCCGCCGGGGGCTGACCGCCCGCTCCCGTCCCCGGCGCCGGCCGTCCGCACCACCCGGCCGGCGCCGAGCACCACCCGCACCGATCGACAGTCCATCCCTCAATCGCACCGTGCGACCGTCACACCGTCCGACGGACGCCGGTCACCCCGCTCACGTCCGCGGCCGGCCCGGCCGGGCGCCAGGAGGAACACCATGCTCGACCACAGGCTCAGCAGCGAGTACGAGGAACTGCGGCGCACCGTCGCCGAGTTCGCCCAGGACGTGGTGGCGCCGAAGATCGGCGAGTTCTACGAGCGGGAGGAGTTCCCGTACGAGATCGTCCGGGAGATGGGGCGGATGGGCCTCTTCGGCCTGCCCTTCCCGGAGGAGTACGGCGGCATGGGCGGCGACTACTTCGCCCTCGGCCTCGCCCTGGAGGAACTCGCCCGCGTGGACTCCTCGGTGGCGATCACCCTGGAGGCCGCCGTCTCGCTCGGCGCGATGCCGATCCACCGGTTCGGCACCGAGGAGCAGAAGCGCGAGTGGCTGCCCAGGCTGACCTCGGGCGAACTCCTCGGCGCCTTCGGCCTCACCGAGCCGGAGGGCGGGTCGGACGCGGGGGCCACCCGGACCACGGCGCGGTACGACGAGGCCACCGACGAGTGGGTCATCAACGGGACCAAGTGCTTCATCACCAACTCCGGCACCGACATCACCGGCCTGGTCACCGTCACCGCGCTCACCGAACCGATCGCTCGTTCGAGTGAAGAGGGCGAATTCCGCTCGCCTGTACGGGAAATCTCCTCCATCATCGTGCCCACCGGGACCCCCGGCTTCCAGGTCTCGAAGAAGTACTCGAAGGTCGGGTGGAACGCATCCGACACCCGCGAACTGTCCTTTACCGACTGCCGCGTTCCCGCGGCCAACCTGCTGGGCGAGCGTGGCCGAGGCTACGCCCAGTTCCTGCGGATCCTCGACGAGGGCCGCATCGCGATCGCGGCCCTGGCCACCGGCCTGGCCCAGGGCTGCGTCGACGAGTCCGTCAAGTACTCCGGCGAGCGCCGGGCCTTCGGCCGGCCGATCGGCGCCAACCAGGCCATCCAGTTCAAGCTTGCCGACATGGAGCTGCGCGCCCACACCTCCCGCCTGGCCTGGCGGGACGCCGCTTCCCGGCTGCTGCACGGCGAACCGTTCAAGAAGGAGGCCGCGATCGCGAAGCTGTACTCGTCCGAGGCCGCCGTCGACAACGCCCGCGAGGCGACCCAGATCCACGGCGGGTACGGCTTCATGAACGAATTCCCGGTCGCCCGCTTCTGGCGCGACTGCAAGATCCTGGAAATCGGGGAGGGCACGTCTGAGGTCCAGCGCATGCTCATCGCCCGGGAGCTCGGCGTCGGTTCGTGACGACCGCATCCTGACGGTCGCCTCCTGAGCCACGCCACCGGGGCCGGCACACCGGTCAACACACCGTTCCGCGACGAGAGTTGGGGAGCGCAACGGCGAAGGAGGCGCCCGGGGAAGGCGTCCGGAGGAATCAGCAGAAGGAGGCGTCGCGGCGGCTTCGGGAGAAGCCGCCGGAACAGGGCCTCAGGGGATCACGATCACCGGGCGGTTGGCCCGCCGCGCCAGCCGTCCGGAGACCGAGCCGAAGATCTTGCCGAGAAGGCCGTGCGTCGTGCCGACGACGATCGCGTCGGCGGCGTACTCACGGCCGACCTCCTCGATCTCGTGGCAGATGTCCCCTCCGCGCTCGACCAGGATCCACGGCACCCCGGTGAGGAAGTCCGCGCAGGCGAGTTCCAGGCCGAGGACCTCGGTCCGGTGGTCGGGGAGGTCGACGAAGACGGGTGGCTCGCAGCCTGCCCAGACCGTGGCGGGCAGGCGGTTGGCGACGTGCACGATCACCAGGCCGCACTGCGAGCGGCGCGCCATGCCGACGGCGTAGGCGAGGGCGCGCTCGCTCGACAGCGAGCCGTCGAAGCCGACCACCACACCGTGCTGGAACACCGGGTCGAGGGACGGCGCCGGGGTGTCCTGCCCGGACGGCTCGGTGGGCCCGCCCAGCGGGCCGGCCGCGCCGGAGGCCGCCTCCGGGTACTCGGCCCCCGGGCCCAGGCGGCCCGTCACCGGAACCCCTGCGGGGTCGGCCGGGGGCTCGCCACGCCGCTGGCGGGGCCCCGGGCGGTCACGGCGGGCGAGGCTGCCCCGACGGGCAAGGCCGCGCAGAGCGCGTGCGAAACCCAGCGGGCCGTCGCGTCCCGGGCCGGGCTCCCCTGGCTCCCCTGGCTCCGCAGGCTGCGCCGCGTCGGCCGCCGGCCGGGCCGCGCGGGCCACTCCGGCCGCCTCGAACCCCTCCGCGTCGTCGGCGACGCCGCCGCCGTCGACTCGCTCGTGGCCCGTCCGTACGCCCGGGATGC
>NZ_JBHVET010000578.1:0-5744 GCF_042802135.1 Kitasatospora sp. NPDC057512 | reverse complement strand
GCCCCGACGACCGCGTTTCAGGCGCTGCCAGGCACCTGGAACGCGGTCCAGAGATCAAACCGCCCACCGAGCGCCAACTCAGTGGGCCGAGCCCGTCCGGGCGCCAACCCGGACAACAACGAGGTTCTGCCGAACCGAAGCCGATGAAGGCTTCTGCCTCCCGATACGGAGACATCCACATGACACGAACACAGGGACCGTGCCACCCGACTGGAGTGATCCAACTCCCGTACGGGCCAGACATGTCACATGTACAGGCAATATAATGAAGCAAAATCCACGCGATTTCCAGCCGTCGCACGATATCGCCGCCTGGAACGGGCTGCCCCCGCGACAGCGCCGACAACGGGTCAAAGTCCCCCTCCGCATCGTGGAGTCCCCGTTCTACGCGGATGCGGCGCTCAGCGTCTACGTCAAGATCAAGGCACTCGCCCAGCGCCCCGAAGGCTGCACCGCCGGCGCCCGCACCCTCGCGTCCTACCTCGGGCTGTCGAAGTCCACCGTCGAACGCGGCATCTCCCAGCTCCGCTCCAGCGCGCCCGACGGCGTAATCGAACTGCCGGAGAACACCCGCCGCTCCATGCCCGGCGGCTGGGGCACCACCTGCCTGCGCCGGGTGCGGCCGATGACGTCCTCGGAGCGCTTCGTCTGGCTGCCCGTCGCCGCCTGCGAGGACCTCACGCCGCGCCAACTGCGCGCGTACGCCGCCATCGCCTACGCCGTGGCCCTGAAGATCGCCCTGACCGAGGCCGAGCTCGCCGGCTACCTGCGCCACCACACGGGCAGCCGCGCGGGCAGCCCGATCACCACGGAAGCCGCCGGGAAGGTGATCGACGGCCTGGAGGCCACCGGCTGGATCACCGTCGAGCGCCGCGCCGGCACCCAGGGCCGGCACCTCTTCACCCTCGCCACGGTCGAACCGGAACCCCGCCCCGGCGACCCGTTCGACCTCTTCGCCACACCCGCGTCTCCTGTTGTTGGTGACGGATCGGGTCCCCGCGTTGATGACGGATCGCTCGCGTACAGAGAAGACCCTATGACTGACCGACCCGCGAACGAACGTCCGCTTTTCCCACCCGCCGAAGGCGAGATACCGGTAGCTGCGTCGGTGCCCGGCCGCCCGGCCGTGCGCACGGAACCGGTGCCCCCGGGTGAGCCGGTGGCGGCTCGACTGCCGAGCCCGCGTCTCGCGCTCCGCGCGGGGGAGCACCCCGACAGCAACGCCCCCGAACTCACCTACAGCCCCCGCGTCCACGCTGCCCTCGAACCCGTCCGCTGGCTCCTGCCCCGGGCCAACACCTTCACCCAACGGCTCATCGGCCGCGAAGCCGGGCGCCAGCTGCGCACAGGCACCGACGACGCGAGGCTTCGAGCCCGCCTGACGGCCCGCCTGGCCGCCACGACGCCCTCGGACATCCGGGACGTCGGCCGCTGGCTGCTGGGCGTCGCACTGCCCCGCTGGGGTTGCCCTGACCCCGACTGCGAGACCGGAGTGCTGTGGTCCTCCGGTACTGCGTGCCGGACGTGCCGGGAAGTCATCACCGACCGCCGGGCCGCGTCCCGCCCACCGGTGGTGCCCTCAGCACCCGCCGGCAACGCCCCCACCGGGCCTGACCACCTCCCGAGGCTCGGCCAGTGCTGTCCCGGCTGTGAACGCCCCCGCCCGGTGGGAACGTCAGGTCTGTGCGGCGGTTGCCGGCACACCTCGAAGGCCACCACCCCCACGGCAGTCCCGGCCGGACGCTGCACCGGCGACGGCAGCGCACGCTGCGACCGGCCCGCGGCGAACGACGGCCTGTGCTGGCGGTGCAGGGTCCGGAGGACGTCTCGGGCCGGTACCGACTCGTTCCCCTCGACTGAGGCCGGGCAGCCGGAACCGGATCCTGCGGCAAGTCGGTACCAGAGTCGCTTCGGTCGCTCGGTCGCTGCCCACGGGGCTTCACCGGTTCCGGTGCCGGCGGCTCGGCAACCCGCGGCAGCAGAACTCCTGGGCAGTCAGCCGGCTCCCTTCGTCCTCGGCGGAGCTACTGAAGCGACCCAAGCGACCGAACCCGGCACCTTCAGCCGGGCCTGACACGCGCGACACGCCGCCGTTCTGCCCGAAGAGGCTCAGTCGCTTTCAGTCGCTGAGCTTCAGTCGCTGGACAAAACCCCAGGTCAGAACCCATATACTCACCCGATCAGCGACTGAAGCGACTCAAGCCCGGGTATATAAAGACATTCCCGTGTGCGTGTGTGCGTTATAGACCCGGGCTTGAGTCGCTTCAGTCGCTGATGGGCTTGGAAAACGGCTTCTACCTGCGGAAACGTCGGAGCACCGGAACCAGCGACCAAAGCGACTCGGTCGCTGGCCAACGGTTCGGTCGCTCAGTCTGCCCACGGGCTCCGCCGGTTCGGGCTCGTATGTCCTCGCTCGGCTAGTCTGTGTGAGCTATCTTCTGGACTTCGGTCGCTTCAGTCGCTGATCCGGCATCCGCCAGTGCTCTGACCTGGCTTTTTGCCTTCAGCGACTCAGCCAGCGACTCACGTCCGGGCAGCTACCGAGCTACCGATCAGCTACCGAACCAAGGGGAAGGGACCAGCGTGACGGCGCCGAAGGCCGTGGGGAGCGACCGAGCGGAGCGTCAGCCGGAGGCGCTCGCCGTCGCTCGCTGGTGTGCCGCCCAGGGGTGGCCCGTCCATCCGCTGGCTCCCGGACGCAAGACCCCGCCGGCCAACTGTCAGGCCTGCCAGGACTCCCCGCACTCCCCCACCGAGTGCATCTGCCCCCGGGTGGGTCGCTGGTGCCACGGCTTCCACGCCGCCACCGTCAACCAGGACGTCATCACCGCCTGGTGGCGAGTCAACCCGGACTTCGGTACGGGTGTCGCCTGCGGCCCTGCGGGCCTGGTCGTCATCGACGTCGACAGCCACCCGGGCCCTGTCCCCTCCCGGGACCGGATCCTGCCAGGCATCCCGATCCACGAGCACGTCAACCTCGACGGCCTGGAGAACGGCTACCACACCCTCGCCCTGCTGGCGGCTCTGCGCGGTGCCCCCGACCCGGCCGGGGACACCGCGACCCTGAGGGTGCGAACCCCCTCCGGGGGCCTGCACATCTGGTACCGCGACCAGGCCCACCACCGGTTCGCCTGTTCCGCAGGCTCCTCCGCCGGCCGGGCCCTCGCCTGGCAGGTCGACGTCCGTGCCCACGGCGGCTACATCGTCGCTCCCGTCACGGCGACCGCCAACGGTGTCTACACCCCGCTGCCCGGTGCCACGGTCCCCGCGCCGCTCCCCAGGTGGCTCGCCGAGGAACTCATCCGCACCGGCCACCTCAAGGACCAGCCCGGTACGCACAGCGTCCCCCAGCAGGCCGTCCCCCACCGGGGCCGTCAGGCCGTCGTGGCCGCCGGCGGCGGCAAGCGGGGTGCCGATCGGGTCCTCGACACCGTTCTGCAGGACGTCACCGACTGCGCGGGCACGGCCGAAGGGGCCGGGTTCACCGGCAAGCTCAACCGCGCCGCCTTCACCGCCGGAGGCCTGGTCGCCGCCGGGCACCTCACCCACGCGGCCGCCGAGCGGCTGCTCACCGATGCCGCACACACCGCCCGCCCCTCCCAGGACCGGCACAGCTCCGCCGTCATCCGCTCCGGCCTCGCCGCCGGCGCCCGGCAGCCCCTGCACATCGGGAAGGCGCGCGGATGAGCGACAGCACCCGTAAGAGGACGGTCTTCGACCCCGTGGCCGCAGCGCAGCAGATCCTGGAGTACCCGCCGGTCCCGGGTCCCTCGCAGGCCCCCTGGCACGGCACCGCCGTGCAGGAGAGCCTCTTGGAGGAACCTGCCCCCGTGGCGGCCCAGCAGACGCCTGTTCAGGCCGTCCAGGGCCCCTCGACGGCCTCACCGGTCATTCGGTCCACTCCCGCCCCCGCAGGCCCACAGGCGAGCCCGCAGGGCCTCCTGCCGGACTCCCTGTCGGACCGCGGAAACGCCAAGCTCTTCGTCCACCTCTACGGACGCGACTACCGCCACGTCCCAGGACTCGGCTGGTACCGCTGGGCCGCCCACCGCTGGCAGCTCGACGAGGACGACACCGTCCTGTGGGCCGCCGGCGAGATGGCCGAGAGCATCGCCACCCACGACCCCCGCGGCCTCTACACCAACACCGACCTGCGTCGGCACCGCCGCCGCGCCCTGTCCACCTCGGGTATGAACGCCATGCTCGCCCAGGCCAAGTCCGCCCCGGGGATGGTCCTCAACGCAGCTCTCCTGGACGCCGACGCGTACGCCCTGTGCACCCCGAGCGGCGTGGTCGACCTGCGCACCGGCGCCATCGTGCCGCCCGACCCGAAGGTCCACCACCACTCCCGCTCCACCACCCTCGCCCCGTCCCGGATGCCCACCCCCCGCTGGGACCGCTTCCTCACCGACACCTTCGGCGACGACAAGGAAGGCCGCCAGACCCGCGACTTCCTCCACCTGCTGCTCGGCTACTCCATCAGCGGCGACGTCGGCGCCCAGGTCATGCCCTTCCTCTACGGCCAGGGCAAGAACGGCAAGTCAGTCCTGCTCGACGTCATGATCCAGCTCCTCGGCGACTACGCCGACGCGGCCCCGCCCGGCTTCCTCATGGCCAAGACCTTCGACGGCCACCCCACCGACCTCGCCGAGCTCCACGGCCGGCGCATCATCGTCTGCTCCGAGCTCAAGCCCGGCGACCGCTTCGACGAGGCCCGGGTCAAGCTGCTCACCGGCGGGGACAAGATCAAGGCCCGCCGGATGCGCCAGGACTTCTTCTCCTTCGAGCCCACCCACAAGCTCTGGCTGCTCGGCAACCACCGTCCCGAGGTCGGCACCGGCGGCTTCGCCTTCTGGCGGCGCATGCGCCTGATCCCGTTCGAGCGGGTCGTGCCCGAGGAGCGCAAGATCGACAACCTGGCCCACGTCCTCGTCGCCGAGGAGGGGCCCGGGATCCTGGCCTGGCTCATCGAGGGCGCCCGCCGCTACTTCGCCGGGGAGAAGGACCTCGCCGGCCCCCAGGCCGTCCAGACCGCGACCACGGCCTACGCCGAGACCGAGGACCACGTGGGCCGCTTCCTCAAGGAGGCGTGCGTCACAGGCGAGGGCATGCGGGCCGAACAGTCCCAGCTCTTCGGCGCCTACACCCGTTGGTGCGGCTTCGAGGGGGCCAATCCCGTATCCGGGCGTGCCTTCGCCGCACGAGTTCGCGAGACACTGGGTATGACATCTCCCAAGGAGATGGTCCTGTCCAACAGCCGCAAGTACTACCCGGGCATCGGCCTGATCACCGACGACACAGAGGAGCACAACGCGTGAGCGCGCTGATCGACCCGGCCGAGCTCGCCCACGAAACCGACCTCGTCTGGCTGGAGGAGACCTCCGACCTCGACTACGTCCGTCAGTCGCTGGACCGCCTCACCACCCGCCGCGGCCGCCCGGCCTACCACCGCGACGGCCGCATGGTCGGCTACGCGATCCTCGGCCCCGACGCCAAGTCCTCGCGCGCCTCCGGCACCTTCCGCCGGCGCGTCTTCTGGCTCCTGCCGCACGACCGCGACCAGGACCCCGAAGGCCTCTACACCACCGGCGCCCCCTCCGAGGCCGTGGACCCGCGCACCGTCGCCCCGGGCGTCAAGGGCTACAAGACCGAGCGCTCCGAGGGCGGCCCGGCCTCCCCCGCCATGCTCGAACTGGGGATAACGCTTCCGAAGGCCTGACAGCCCTGGTGATGCGGTTCATGGG
>NZ_JBHVET010000577.1:0-5763 GCF_042802135.1 Kitasatospora sp. NPDC057512 | reverse complement strand
GGTGGCCCCCGACCGGCCGACCACCGAGGACCCCGCCATGCGCCAGGACCCACCCCAGCAGACCGCTCCGGCCGCTGAACCGGCCGTCGCACTTGCCGCCTCACCGGCTGCCTCACCGGCTGCCTCACCTGCTGCTTCACCGACGCCGAGCCCCGAGGAGCTGGCCGAGCGGGCCGTGCTGCGGGAGGTCGTCGAGCAGACGGCCCGCCAGCTCGGCTACGACGAGGCCTCGGTCGGCACGGACGAGCCCTTCTTCGACCTGGGCGCCGACTCGCTGTCGATGATCAACATGATCCGGGACCTGGAGCGCGCGTTCCGGGTCCGGGTGTCGATGCGCGAGCTGTTCGAGGACGCCGACACCCCGGCCCGGCTGGCCGGGCTGATCGCCTCCCGGCTGGAGCCGGCGGTGCTGGCCACGCTGCTGCCGGCCGCCGAGCCTGAGCCCGTGGCGGTGCCCGAGCCGGTGGCAGCGCCGGTCGCCCCGGTCGTCCAGGCCGCCCCGACCGTCCAAGCCCCGGTTGTACAGGCACCGGCCGTTCAGGCACCGATCGCCCAAGCGCCGCTCGTCCAGGCCCCCGCTCCGCAGCCCGTCCCCGCCGCGCCCGTGCCCGCCGCACTGCCCCCGGTCACCGACGGCACCGGCCTGATCGAGCGCCAGCTCGCACTGCTCGGCCAGTTCTCCGACCTGATGCGCGACCAGCTCGGCCTGCTGGCCGGCGGCGCGCCCGCCCTCCCCCCGGCGCCCGTGCCCGTGGCCCTGCCCCCGGCCGCCGTACCGGCCACCGCGCAGGCACCGACGCCCGCCCCCGCCGCCGAGGCGCCCGTCGCGGAGAGCGCGACCCCGGCCCAGGCCCCGGCCGCCCCGCAGGTGCACGGCCCCCGGGTGACGGTCTCCCGCGAGTCCGGCATGGCCGCCGGCGGCCTGACCGACCAGCAGCGCGCCCACGTGGACGAGCTGGTCGCCCGCTTCACCGCCCGCACCACCGCCTCCAAGGCGATCACCCGCCGCCACCGCCGCACCCTGGCGGACAGCCGCGCCGTGGTCGGCTTCCGCTCCGGCACCAAGGAGATGCTCTACCCGCTGGCCGCCCGCCGGGCCCGGGGCTCCCGGCTGGAGGACGTCGACGGCAACCCGTACGTCGACATCACCATGGGCTTCGGTGTCCTGCTGTTCGGCCACGACCCGGAGTTCGTCTCCGAGGCCGTCCGCGAGCACCTGTCCTCGGGCCTGCGGCTGGGCCCGCGCGGCCCGGAGACCGGCGAGGCCGCCGAGCTGCTGGCCGAACTGACCGGCACCGAGCGGGTCGCCTTCGCCAACTCGGGCACCGAGGCGAACGCCGGGGCGATCCGGCTGGCCCGCGCGCACACCGGCCGGGACAAGATCGTCATGTTCGAGGGCTCCTACCACGGTCACTCCGACCAGACCCTGGGCCGGACCCTGGGCCGCGGCGCCGACCGGGAGACCGTCCCGGTGTCCATCGGCATCCCGGGCAGCGCGGTCGCCGACCTGCTGGTGCTGCGGTACGGCGACCCGGAGAGCCTCAAGGTCATCGAGGAGCACGGTGACCGGATCGCCGCCGTCCTGGTCGAGCCGGTGCAGAGCCGCCACCCCGGCCGCCAGCCCGTCGACTTCGTCCGCTCGCTGCGCGAACTGACCACCCGGCTCGGCATCGTGCTGGTCTTCGACCAGATGCTCACCGGCTTCCGCCCCCACCTGCGCGGCGCCGAGGGCTTCTGGGGCGTCACCCCGGACATGTCCACCTACGGCAAGGTGCTGGGCGGCGGCTACCCGATCGGCGCGATCGCCGGACGGGCCGACATCATGGACGGGATCGACGGCGGTCACTGGGACTACGGCGACGACAGCTACCCGCCCAAGGACACCACCTTCTTCGGCGGCACCTACATCCAGCACCCGCTGGCGATGACCGCCGCGGGCGCGGTGCTGCGCCACCTCAAGGCGGCCGGCCCCGGCCTCCAGGAGCGGCTGAACGCCCGCACCGACGAGCTGGCCACGACCCTGAACACCTTCTTCGAGGAGGAGGAGTTCCCGCTGCGGCTGGCCCACTTCGGCTCGCTCTTCCGGTTCGAGCCCCGGGCCGACATGGAGCTGCTCTTCCCGCACCTGCTGACCCGCGGGGTCTACGTGTGGGAGTGGCGCAACTTCTTCCTCTCCACCGCCCACACCGACGGCGATCTGGAGTTCGTCATCGACGCCGTCCGCGAGTCGCTGCGCGACCTGCGGCGCGGCGGCTTCTTCCCGGCCTCCCCCGGCGTCCGCCTGCCGGCCCCGCGGCCGGCCGCCGAACTCCCGGTGCCCGCCGCGACCGTACCCACCCGGACCGTGCCCACCCGGACCGTGGGCGGCGCCCCCGCCCCGGCCCTCCCGTACGAGCCGGTCAGCGACCCGCAACGGCCGGTGGACTTCAGCCTCTACTTCTTCGGCGACTACCCGCTGGACTCCCCGGACGACGAGAAGTACCGCATCGTCCTGGAGAGCGCCCGCTTCGCCGACCGGCACGACTTCCACTCCGTCTGGCTGCCGGAGCGCCACTTCCACTCCTTCGGCGGCATCTTCCCCAACCCCTCGGTGCTGGCCGCCGCCCTGGCCCGGGAGACCAGCCGGATCCGGCTGAACGCGGGCTGCGCCGTGCTGCCGCTGCACCACCCGGTGCGGGTGGCCGAGGAGTGGTCGGTGGTCGACAACCTGTCCGGCGGCCGGGTCGGCCTGGGCTGCGCGAGCGGCTGGCACCCCAACGACTTCCTGTTCTTCCCCGAGCGCTACGGCAGCCACAAGGAGCTGATGCACCGGCAGATCGACACCGTCCGGTCGCTGTGGCGCGGCGAGCCGTACCAGGGCCGCAACGGCAACGGCGAGCCGATCGAGGTGACCCTGCACCCGCGCCCGCTGCAGGAGCTGCCGCCGATGTTCACCGCGATCGTCGGCAACCCGGACAGCTTCCGCGAGGCGGCCCGGCACGACCTCGGCGTCATCACCAACCTGATGACCCAGGACGTCGCCCAGCTGGCCGAGAACATCGCGGTCTACCGGCGCACCCGGGCCGAGCACGGCCTCGACCCGGAGGCCGGCCGGGTGGTCGTGCTGGTGCACACCTACCTGGGCACCGACCTGGCCACCGCGCGCGAGCAGGCCTACCGGCCGTTCTGCCACTACCTGCGCTCCTCGCTCTCGCTGTTCGGGCAGATGGCCAACAGCCTGGGCCTGACCCTGGACTTCGAGAACGCCCGCGAGGAGGACCTGGAGTACGTGCTGGAGCGCGCGTACGAGCGGTACTGCGCCTCCCGCGCGCTGATCGGCACACCGGAGAGCGTCCAGGGGGTGCTGTCCGAGCTGCGGGCGGCCGGCGCCGACGAGATCGCCGCCTTCGTGGACTTCGGGCTCTCCCCCGAGCTGGTGGCGGCCGGGCTGCCGCAGCTCGACGTCCTGCGCCGGGACACCCTGCGCGGCGCCCAACTGTCCTACGCCCAGCAGCGGATGTGGTTCCTGCACCGGATGCTGCCCGACGGCGGTCAGTACAACGAGGTCAAGGCGATCGCCCTGGACGGCCCGCTCGACGCCCAGGCGCTGGACACCGCGCTGCGCCGGCTGGTCGAGCGCCACGTGGCGCTGCGCACCGTCTTCCGGGAGCAGGACGGCGAACCGTTCCAGCAGGTGCTGGCACCGCCCGCCGGCCCGGTGCTGCGGCGGCTCACGGCCGACCCGGCCGCCGAGGACGCCGTCGCCGACCTGGTCGCCGCCGAGGGCGCGCACCGCTTCGACCTGGCCGAGGGCCCGCTGTTCCGGGCCCTGCTGCTGGAGCAGGCGGCCGACCGGCACGTCCTGGTCCTGTCGATGCACCACATCGTGATCGACACCCTGTCCACCGTGGTGATCACCCGCGAGCTGGGCGAGCTCTACCTGGCCGCCCAGGAGGGCCGGGCCGCCCACCTGCCGGTGCTGACCACCGGCCCGGCCGCCGAGGCCGCCCGGGAGCGGGCCCGGGTCGCCGACGGCGAGTACGACGAGAGCCTCGCCCACTGGCGCAAGGTGTTCGGCGGCGGCGACCTGCCGGTGCTGGCACTGCCCACCGACCGGCCGCGCCCGGCGGTGCCGGACGGCCGAGGCCGCTCCTTCGTCCACCACCTGCCCGCCGAACTCTCCGATGGCCTGCGGGAGTTGGCCCGCTCCAAGCGCTCGACCCTGTTCATGGTGCTGCTGACCGGCTTCGCCGGCGTCCTGCAGCGCTACGCCGGCCAGGACGAGATCGTGCTGGGCACCCCGGTGGCCAACCGGGCCGAGGGCACCGAGGACCTGGTCGGGTTCTTCGTCAACACGCTGGCACTGCGCCTGGACCTGTCCGGCGAGCCGGCCTTCGCGGAGGCGCTGGGCCGGGTCCGCTCCACCGCGCTGGACGCCTACGAGCACCAGCAGCTGCCCTTCGAGGTGCTGGTTCAGGAGCTGAACCCGCAGCGCGACACCAGCCGCAACCCGCTGTTCCAGGTCATGGTCGAGTTCGAGAACCACATGGTCTTCGAGCTGGACCTGCCCGGGGTGACGGCCCGCCCGCTGGACCACGTCGCCGACCGCGCCGCCTTCGACCTGACGCTCTTCCTGACCAGCCTGCCCGACGGCATCCGCTGCCACGTGGAGTACGCCGACACCCTGTTCGACCGGGCCACCGTCGACCGGCTGCTCGGCGCCTTCGAGCGGCTGCTCACGGCCGCGGTCGCCGACCCGGAGCGCCCGCTCGCCGAACTGGCCGTGGCGCCCGCCGACACCGCCCTGGAGTGCGGACCCGCCGCCGCCGAGGACCCCGAGCACCCGCTGGCCACCGTCGCCGCGACCGCGGCCGAGCGGCCCGAACAGACCGCGGTGGTCGCCGCCGACGGCACCGAGACGGACTACCGGACGCTGCTGGCCCGCTCCGAGGACCTGGCCGGCCGGCTGCTCGCGGCCGGCGTCCGCGAGGGCAGCCGGGTGGGCGTGCTGCTCCCCCGCTCGGTGGACCTGGTGGCCGGGCTGCTCGCCATCCTGCGCCTCGGCGCCGTCCACGTCCCGGTCGACGTTCTGCAGGGCCCCGAGCGCTGCCGGCTGATCGTCCAGGACAGCGCGCCGGTCGTCCTGCTCACCACCACGGACGACGCCCCGAAGGAGCTCGGCCTGACCGTGCCGACGGTGCTCACCGGCACCGCCCCGGCCGACACCGCCCCCGCCGCGCTGCCCCCGCTGCCCGCCCCCTCGGCGCAGGCGCCCGCGTACCTGCTGTACACCTCCGGGTCCACCGGCCGCCCCAAGGGCGTGCTGATGCACTCGCTGGCCCTGGCCCACTTCGTGGCCTGGAACGTCGCCGACCACCCCGCGGCCCGCACCCTCCAGTACGCCTCCTGCGGGTTCGACGTCAGCGTCCAGGAGATCCTCACCACGCTGGCCGGCGGCGGCACCCTGCTGCTGATCGAGGAGGAGACCCGCTACGACGTGACGGCGCTGGCCGCCGTCGTCCGGGCCACCCGGGCCGAACGGGTCCACCTGCCGTACACCCCGCTGGCCGCGCTGGCCGACGCGCTCGGCGAGGAGCCGGTGCCGCACCTGCGGGAGCTGATCTCCGGCGGCGAGCAGGTGCTGCTCACCCCCGGACTGCGGGCCTTCCTGGGCCGCAACCCCGGCTGCCGGCTGGTCAACCACTACGGCCCGACCGAGACCCACGCGCTGACGGCCGGTGAGATCGAACCGGACGGCCCGGAGTACGCCCCGATCGGCCCCCC
>NZ_JBHVET010000576.1:0-5765 GCF_042802135.1 Kitasatospora sp. NPDC057512 | reverse complement strand
ACCCAGAGCGCCTCCGCCACGCCGACCGCTCCGGCCTCCCCGACGGCTTCGGCCGTCGCCTCCCCGACGGCCGTCCCCACTCCCACGGCCTCCGTGGCCAAGGCGACCCCGACCGCCGCCGGCGCCTCCACCACCGGCCAGGGCACCGCCAAGCGGGGCATCCCGGGGATGCCGGGGGGCGGCAGCTTCCCGGGGAGCGGGGGAATGCCGGGGGCCGGGGGCGGGGGAGGCGGCCTGCCGGCCGGCGGAGGCGCGGCCCCGTCGTACGCCCAGCAGGTCGTCGACCTGGTCAACGTCGAGCGCGGCAAGGCCGGCTGCGGGCCGGTCAGCGCCGAGCCCCGGCTGACGAGTGCGGCCCAGTCGCACAGTGACGACATGGCCGACCGCAACTACTTCGACCACGCCAGCCCCGAGGGCAAGCACGCCGACTACCGGATCGAGGCGGCCGGCTACAGCTGGAGCACCTGGGGCGAGAACATCGCCCGCGGCCAGAAGGACCCGGCCGCGGTGATGGACTCCTGGATGAACAGCCCCGGCCACCGGGCCAACATCCTGAACTGCGCGTTCAAGCAGCTCGGCGTGGGCGTGCGGACCGGCAACAACGGCCCGTGGTGGACCCAGGTGTTCGCCGCCCCGGCGTGAACCGCCCCGGGACCGGCCCCTTCCGGACCCGGCCCGATCCCCGTCCGACCGTGGTCCACGCCTGATCGTCCCGGCTCCCGCCCCTGCCCCGGCCCGGTCTGACCCTCAGACCGGGCCCGCCGATCCGGGCCGATTTTCCGATTCCGTGCACATTGTTGTTATCTGATCACTCCCCACGGGTCTCCGAGGAGGCAGCGGCGGACGGATACACGGCAACACGGAGTGCGGACCATGAACGCTGAGGTGCAGAACAGGACCGGGACCACCCTGGTGCTCGCGGCGCAGGCAGGTGACCGGCAGGCCCGGGAGGCGCTGGTCGCCGCCTGGCTGCCGCTCGTCTACAACGTGGCCGGCCGCGCCCTCGGCGGCCACGCCGACGTGGACGACGTCGCGCAGGAGACCATGATCCGGGCCCTGGACGGCCTGGACGGGCTCCGCGACCCGGAGTCCTTCCGGTCCTGGCTGGTCGCCATCACCATGAACCAGGTGCGCCGTCGGCACGCCGCCGGCCAGCAGCAGCCGACCGTCGGCGGCCTGGACGAGACCTGGGAGGTCGCCGACCCCCGGGCCGACTTCACCGACCTCACCATCCTGCGCCTCGGCCTGTCCGGCCAGCGCCGCGAGGTGGCCGAGGCCACCCGCTGGCTGGACCCCGACGACCGCGAGCTGCTCGCCCTCTGGTGGCTGGAGGCCGCCGGCGATCTGACCCGCGCCGAACTCGCCGAGGCCCTCGACCTGAGCCCGCAGCACACCGCCGTGCGCGTGCAGCGGATGAAGAAGCAGCTCGAAGCGGGCCGCATCGTCGTCCGCGCGCTCTGCGCCTACCCCCGCTGCCCCGGACTGACCGAGCTCACCGCGGGCTTCGACGGCACCCCGAACTCGGTCTGGCGCAAGCGCATCGCCCGTCACATCCGGGACTGCGCGGACTGCGGCGGCCTCGGCCGGGACCTGTTCCCGGCCGAAGGACTGCTGGCCGGCCTCGCCCTGGTGCCGATCCCGCTCGGTTCGCCCGTGCTGCTGCACTTCCAGCACACCGCGGCCGCCGTCGCCTCCTCCGCGGCCTCCTCGACGGCCGCCACCGGAGCGGGCTCGGGCGCGGGAGCCGGGGCGTCCACCGGTACCGGCGCGCACGCGGCGGCGGGAGGGCACGGCGGCTGGGCCGGCACCGCGGCCCGCAAGGCCGTCCTGGTGAGCGGCGCGGCCGCGGCGGTCGCCGTGACCACCCTCGCCCTGGTCTGGCCGCAGGCCGGCGAGCCCCCGCGGCCGACGGCACCCGAGCCCACCGCCCCGGCCGCGGCCCAGGACGTCCCGACGGCCGCCGCCGCACCCGCTGCCACCGCCCCGACACCGGCGCCGACCCCGCTGCCCGCGGAGAGCCCCACGCCGACGGCGACGCCCACACCGTCCGCGACCCGTACCGCCACCGCGACACCGCAGCCCAACCCGGAGCGCCAGCTGGTGGACCTGGTCAACGCCGAACGCGCCAGGGCCGGCTGCGCCCCGCTGCGGATCGACCCCCGGTTGCACGGCTCGGCCCAGAAGCACGCGGACGACATGGCCACCCGCGGCTTCTTCGACCACGTCAGCCCGGACGGCGTCCGAACCGAGGCCCGGATCACCGCCGCCGGCTACCGCTGGTCCCAGTGGGGCGAGAACCTCGACCGGGGCCCGACCACCCCGGCCGCCGTCTTCGCCCGCTGGATGGACGGCGGAATCCACCAGTCCAACATGCTCGACTGCGGATTCAAGGACATCGGCGTCGGTTTCGCCACCAACGCCGCCGGCACCCCCTACTGGACCCAGGACCTCGGAGCCCCGATGTCCTGAGCCATCGGCAGGGACTACGCCGGAGTGGCCGCCACCAGGCCGTTCGCCGACCCGGTCACGTAGCCCGTGGCGTCCCCGAGGACGCCGCCCGCGTCACCGACCTGCCCGGGCACCATGTCCGGAGCGCTGCTGAGCGGCCCGGGCAGTCCCTCCTGCCCGCCCACGGCACTGGCGTGCGCGCTCGGCGCGGTGAGGGAGGCCACGACACCAACGGCGAGCGAGGCAACGGCAAGCATGCTGCGCTTCTTCATGGCCGGTCCAACGACGCTGCGCCGGAAGGGTTACGGCCCACCGCGTCGGCGCACGGACAGGGGCGTACGGGCAGGGGCGCACGAACAGGGGCTCACGGGCAGCGGCTCACGGGCAGCGGCTCACGGAAACTGCGGAAACGTTTTGGACGGCCCGCGAGCCGACCGGGACTCTGCCGGGCGGCGGGCGGGCCGTGGGAACCACCATGGCCCCACCCGCCCCTGCCGGTCAGGGGCGTGCGAGCCGCGACCGGACGCACGGCGGCGCGCCGGGCGTGCACCAGCAGTCCCAGCCGCGCCGTCAGAGCGTTCCGGAGCCCCGCGCCACCGCGGGCCCGCCCGCCACCGCGGCCCCACCCTCCCAGAGCGACGCCCCGGGAACCGGCGCCCCGGGAGCCCCCGGAGCCGCCCCCGCCAGGCCCACCGGGCCCACCACCCAGTCCGGATGACCCGGCATCGGCGGCGTCCGCAGCCCGTACAGCCAGTCGTCGAGGAAGCCCCGCAGGTCCTGCCCGGACACCGCCGAGGCCGTCCGCACGTAGTCCTCGGTGGTCGCGTTCCCGGACCGGTACGTGCGCAGGAACGACCGCTCGATCCGGTCGAAGGCCGCCGCTCCGACCTTCTCCCGGAGCGCGAACAGCACCAGCGCGCCGCCCGTGTACCGCTGGCTGTCGAAGAGGTCGGCGGCGGTGGGGGAGGCGACCGGTCCGGAGTCGTGCCGCCACTGGTCGCCGAGCCCGTAGAGGTAGCGCATCCGGTCGGTCAGCGTGGTGTAGCCCCAGGCGTCCGGCCACCCGCGCTCGTAGCGGTACACCAGTCCGTAGAAGTCGGCGTGGCCCTCGTTGAGCCAGAGGTCGGACCACCTGGCGGGGGAGACGCTGTTGCCGAACCAGGAGTGGACCAGCTCGTGCATCATGTGCGAGCCGATCGCCGGCTCCGCCTGCCGCAGGAAGTTCGGCTTGTAGAGGGTGAGCGTCTGGGTCTCCAGGCCGGTGAAGGCGAACGCGGCCGGATCGTCCGTGTTGGCCGGCAGGAGCCCGTACGTCTCGAACGGGAAGGGCCCCAGGTGCGCTTCGGCCCAGGCGAGCTGGCCGGGGGTGAGGGCGAGCGCGGGTTCCAGCTCGGCGGCGCGCGCGGTCGGTACGACGTCGCGCAGCGGCAGGCCGTGCGGGCCGGTGCGCTCGCGCACGGTGTAGTCGCCGACCGAGACCTGGACCAGCTCGGTGGCCATCGGCTCGCGGGACACGTACCGGCGGGTGGTGCGGCCGTCGCCGCGCCGCTCGGTGGCCGTCAGCTCCCCGTTGGCGACGCCGAGGAGAGCGTCCGGGGCGGTCACCTCGATGGTGAACCGGGCCTTGTCGCTCGGGTGGTCGTTGCACGGGAAGACGGTGTGCGCGCTGTTCGGCTGGCCGGCCACCGCGAAGCCGTCCGGAGTGGGGACCCAGCCGGTGTGCGGCAGCGCGGCGCGCGGGTCGGCGGTGTACTCGACGGCCAGTCGGGCGACGGCGCCCGGGCGGAACGGCCTGGCCGGAGTGACCGTCAGCTTCTCGTCGTGGGCGGCGAAGCCCGCCGGCCGTCCGTCGACCCGGACGGCGCGCACGGCCAGTCCGAGCGCGTCCAGGTCCAGCCGGGCGAGCGTGCGGTCGGGTCGGACGGTGAGCACGGCCGTGCCGTCCACCGTCCGGGGCCCGGCCCGGTAGTCGAAGGCCAGGTCGTACCCGAGCACCCGGTACCCGGTGTTCCCGAGCGAGGGGAAGACCGGGTCGCCCAGCCCGTCGGCGGCGCCGGCCGTCGGCACGCTCGCGGACAGCAGCACCGCGCTGAGCGCGAGTGACGGGACGAGACCGGCGCGGGGCCGGAACGGGGTGAGGAACCTGAGGAGGCCGAGGGACCTGGACAAGGGTGATCACCGCACTTCACGAGCGGGAGCGGAGGCGGAGCCGCCGGGACGGGAGAGCCTGGCCACGGATGCTAGTGGACCGTCGGGCCGGCGCGGGCGCGATCGGTGCGGTCCGACGGCACGGTGTGGTGTGTCGGCGGACCACGGTGTCGACGACACAGCGTGTCCCCCGGACGGCCCCCGGTGATGGCGCGGCGTCCGTACGCGGTCTAACGTCAGGAGTGCATCGTCCCCTGACGGACGAGCCACGGCCGTCGGAAAACCTGGCCAGGTCCGGCGGCCGTACTTTCCTGCCCGGGCGCCGTGCGCCCGGACGCACCCCGTAGGCTTGGCGGTCGAGACGACGCCCGCGTACCGGATGCCAGGAGCCGCCGTGACCAGCCCAGCCTCGCCCGTTCTGGTGATCGGCGAGTGCGTCGCCGACATCGTCCGAACGAGTGGTGCCCCGGACCGGGCGCACCCCGGAGGCAGCCCCGCGAACGTCGCCTACGGCCTTGCCCGGCTGGGCCGGCCGGCCACCCTGCTCACCGAGCTGGGGCCGGACGCCAACGGCCGGCTGATCCGGCGGCACCTGGAGTCGGCAGGGGTGCGGGTCCTGGCCGCAGAAGTCGCCCGGACGCCCTCGGCGGTGGTGGAACTGGACGGGCAGGGGCGGGCCCGCTACACCTTCGACATCCACTGGACGCTCCCGCACACCGAACTCGCCGAGCCGCCCGCCGCGATCCACCTCGGTTCGATCGCCGCGGTCACCGAGCCCGGCGCGGGTTCGGTGCTGGCGCTGGTGGAGCGCTGGCGCGGGCGCGCGCGGATCAGCTACGACCCGAACGTGCGCCCGGCGCTGATGGGCGACCGGGCCGGGGCCGTCCGCCGGGTCGAGCGCTGGGTGGCGCTGAGCGACCTGGTCAAGGTCAGCGACGAGGACCTGGCCTGGCTCTACCCGGGCGAGCGGCCCGAGGCGGTCGCCGAGCGCTGGCTGGCCCTCGGCCCGGCCGTGGTCGCGGTCACCCTCGGCGCCGAGGGCGCGTTCGCCCGCACCGCCGAGGGCGGCCGCGCCGAGGCCGCGGCCCTCCCGGTGCCGGTCGCGGACACGGTCGGCGCCGGCGACGCCTTCATGGCCGCCTTCCTGCACGCCCACGCGGCCGGCGCCG
>NZ_JBHVET010000575.1:0-5779 GCF_042802135.1 Kitasatospora sp. NPDC057512 | reverse complement strand
GTGAGCGCACTCTCGATGATCTCGGCGGTGTCAGCCATGGTGGGAGCGTACGCGACGGCGATGATCATGCATGGCCGCGGTGTAGACGTCGGCCGTGCCGCTCGCCGCGGTGTCTCCGTACGCGCGGGCGACCGCGGGTTCTGCTTTGTCGGCTCAGCAGCCGCCGGCCACCGCCGGGATGATCGAGACGCTGGCGCCGTCCTTGATCTCGGTCGCCAGGCCCTCGGCGAAGCGCACGTCGTCGTCGTTCACGTAGACGTTCACGAAGCGGCGCAGCTTGCCGGTGTCGTCCAGGATGCGGGCCGCGATGCCCGCGTGGTTCTTCTCCAGGTCGGCGACGACCTCGGCCAGGGTGGCGCCCTCGGCGGTCACCTCGGCGGCGCCGCCGGTGTAGGTGCGCAGGATGGTGGGAATGCGGACGTTGGCGCTCATGACTCTCCTTGCGGGGGCGGGGCCTATCGGGTGGTTCAGGCGGACACGAGGCCGGCGGCGCGGAACGCGTCCAGCGTCGGGCGGATGACGGCGGTCATCCCGGCGTCGGAGACGGCGTCCAGGGTCTTCAGGCCGTCGCCGGTGTTGATCGCGACGGTCTCCTTGGCCGGGTCCAGCTGCCCGGTCTCGACCAGCTTCTTCAGCACGCCGACGGTCACCCCGCCCGCGGTCTCGGCGAAGATCCCCTCGGTCCGCGCCAGCAGCCGGATCGCCGCCACGACCTCGGCGTCCGTGACGTCCTCCACCGCGCCACCGGTGCGGCGGGCGATGTCCAGCACGTACGGGCCGTCGGCCGGGTTGCCGATCGCCAGCGACTTGGCGATGGTGTCCGGCTTCACCGGCTTGATCACGTCCCGGCCGGCCTTGAACGCGGCCGACACCGGCGAGCAGCCCTCCGCCTGGGCGCCGAAGACCTTGTACGGCCGGTCCTCGACCAGGCCGAGCCTGACCAGCTCCTGGAGCCCCTTGTCGATCTTCGTCAGCTGCGAGCCCGAGGCGATCGGGATCACGATCTGCTCCGGCAGCCGCCAGCCGAGCTGCTCGCAGATCTCGTACGCCAGCGTCTTGGAGCCCTCGCCGTAGTACGGCCGCAGGTTCACGTTGACGAAGCCCCAGCCCTCGCCGGCCGGGTCGCCGATCAGCTCCGAGCAGAAGCGGTTCACGTCGTCGTAGTTGCCCTCGATGCCGACCAGCTCGCCGCCGTACACCCCGGCCATGACGACCTTGCCCTGCTCCAGGTCGTGCGGGATGAACACGCAGGACCGGAACCCGGCCCGGGCCGCCGCCGCGCCCACCGCGCCGGCCAGGTTGCCGGTGGAGGAGCAGGAGAGCGTGGTGTAGCCGAACGCCCGGGCCGCCTCGATCGCGCACGCGACCACCCGGTCCTTGAACGAGTGCGTCGGGTTCCCGGAGTCGTCCTTGATGTGCAGTTGGGCGGTGAAACCGAGCTCCCGGCCCAGATTGTCCGCCTTCACCAGCGGGGTCCACCCCGGGTTCAGGTTGGGCTTGGACGCCACGTCGGCCGGCACCGGCAGCAGCGGCGCGTACCGCCAGATGGACGCCGGACCGGCCTCGATCCGCTTGCGCAGCTCCTCGGCGCCCTCGCTGCCGAACTCGTAGGCGATCTCCAGCGGGCCGAAGCACTCCAGGCACGCGAAGCTGGGGCCGAGCGGGAAGCGGGTGCCGCACTCGCGACAGGACAGCGCGGCGGCCGGGCCGAGGTCGACGGTTGGGGGTCCCCCCGGCCGAAGGCTGGGGGAGGGTGCGGCAGTGTCGATAGCCATGATGGCGAGGCCTCTCTCCTCATCTTCCCCGTGGCGCGGTCGCGGCACGGGACGGAATTGGCACCTGTCCCGCCGGGGCCTGTCGACAGACAGCCGCGCGAGAAGGTTGCCGGGACGTCAACGGGCCGTTCCCTCAGTCCCTCTGGATGAGCTTGTGAAATTGTGGTGGTGCTCAACGGAGACCCCGGCGTGCAAAGGTCCGACCGCTGTACGAAGACTGTATCCGAAGGCGTCAAACCCGAACGGGACCGTCCGCCAAGCGAGATGACCCGTCCCACCGACCTCGCCGAGGAGATCTCCGTGCCCGCCGAACCGACTCCCGCGCTCCTCCCGCAGGCGGCGTCCTGGCTTCGCCGCCGCTCCTGGAGCGCGGCCGACCGGCCGGTCCGCACCCTGCTCGCCGCCAAGGAGCGCACCGGCCGCACGGTCAGCGTGGTCCTCCCCGCCCTGGACGAGGAGGCCACCGTCGGCGACATCGTCCGCACCATCCGCCGCGAGCTGATGGAACGCCTCCCGCTCGTCGACGAACTCGTCGTCGTCGACTCCGGCTCCACCGACGCCACCGCCGCCGTCGCCGCCGAGGCCGGCGCCCGGGTCGAGCACCGCGACGCCGTCCTGCCCCGGCTGCCCGCCGTCCCCGGCAAGGGCGAGGTGCTCTGGCGCTCGCTGCTGGTCACCCACGGCGACATCGTCTGCTTCGTCGACGCCGACCTGCGCGAGTTCGACCCGGCCTTCGTCTCCGGCATCGTCGGCCCGCTGCTCACCGACGAGTCCATCCAGCTGGTCAAGGCCATGTACGACCGCCCGCTGGAGTCGGAGGGCGCCGTCCTGCCGGCCGGCGGCGGCCGGGTCACCGAACTCGTCGCCCGCCCCCTGCTCAACCTCCACTGGCCGGAACTCGCCGGTTTCGTCCAGCCCCTGGGCGGCGAGTACGCGGCCCGCCGGTCACTGCTCGAACGGCTGCCCTTCCCCACCGGGTACGGCGTCGAACTCGGCCTGCTGGTCGACGCCCTGGAGCTGGCCGGCCTGGACGCCCTCGCCCAGGTGGACGTCGGCGTCCGGCACCACCGCCACCAGGACGGCCAGGCCCTCGGCCGGATGGCCGCCACCATCTACCGGACCGCCCTGGAACGCCTCGACCGCACCCACCGCCTCAAGGCCTCCGCCGACCTCGTCCACCCCCACCTCACCCAGTTCACCCGCGACCCGGAAACCCGCGCCTTCACCGCCCACACCCACCCGGTGACCGCCCTCGAACGCCCCCCGATCCACACCCTCCCCGAGTACGCGGCCCGCCACTAGGGGTCGTCTTCGACAGGCCCTGGCCCTGTCTTCGACGGGCCGCACGGGTTTGCCGCCCCGACCCCACGGCAACATGCCAACCATGGGCGATCTCACGACCAACCGTTCGAGCGTGACCGGCACCGCCCCCGTCCTGGTGGCCTCCAACCGGGGACCGGTGTCCTTCAGCACCGCCGACGACGGCACACTGACCCTGCGCCGCGGCGGCGGCGGCCTGGTCTCCGGCCTCTCCGCCATCGACGACCCGAACGCCGTCTGGGTCTGCGCCGCCCTCGACGACTCCGACCGCAGGGCCGCCGCCGAGGCGCCCCACGGCCGCCTCGACCTGGCCGGACACGAGGTCGGCGGCCAGGCCGTACGGATGCTGGACATCGACCCGCGGACCTTCGCCCGCGCCTACAACGGCGTCGCCAACTCCACCCTCTGGTTCGTCCACCACCTGCTCTACGCGACCCCCACCGCGCCCTCCTTCGACGCCGACTTCCGCACCGAGTGGGCCGCCTACCGGGCCTACAACGAGGCCTTCGCCGAAGCCCTCGCCGCCGAGGCCGCCCCGAACGCCGCGGTCCTCGTCCAGGACTACCACCTCTCCCTGGTCCCGGCCCTGCTCCGCGAAGCCCGCCCCGACCTGCGGATCGGCCACTTCTCGCACACCCCCTGGGCCCCGCCCGAGTACTACCGGCTGCTGCCCGACGACGTCGCCCGGGCCGTCCTCACCGGCATCCTCGGCGCCGACCGGGCCGGCTTCCTGACCCACCGCTGGGCCCGCGCCTTCGCCGCCTGCTGCGAGGACCTCCTCGGCGCGACCGTCGACCACGACGCGCTCACCGTCACCGTCGACGGCCGCACCACCCGCCTCGGCGTCCACGCCCTCGGCGCCGACGCCGACTTCCTGCGCGAGCGCGCCCACCGCCCCGACGTCGACGAACGCCTCGCCGCCCTCCGCCGGGCCGTCGGCGACCGCCGCACCATCGTCCGGGTCGACCGCACCGAGCTGAGCAAGAACATCGTCCGCGGCCTCCAGGCCTACCGGCACCTGCTCCGCACCCGCCCCGAGTGGCACGACCGGGTGGTGCACATCGCCTTCGCCTACCCGTCCCGCACCGATCTCGCCGAGTACCGCGCCTACACGGCCGCCGTCCGGCAGCTCGCCGAGGAGATCGACACCGAGTTCGCCACCCCCGGCTGGCAGCCCGTGATCCTCCACGTCGACGACGACTTCCCGCGCTCCCTCGCCGCCTACCGCCTGGCCGACGTCGCCCTGGTCAACCCCATCCGCGACGGCATGAACCTGGTCGCCAAGGAGGTCCCGGTGGTCTCCGACCACGGCTGCGCCCTGGTCCTCTCCCGCGAGGCCGGCGCCCACGCCGAACTCAAGGACGACGCCCTCACCGTCAACCCCTACGACGTCGTCGCCACCGCCGACGCCCTCCACGCCGGCCTCACCATGAGCCCGGAGGAGCGCGCCGACCGCACCAAGCGCCTGGCGGCGGCGGCCACCGCGCTCCCCCCGCAGCAGTGGTTCCTGGACCAGCTCAACGCGCTGTGAGCGCCTCCGCCAAGGCCCCCAGCAGCTCCACCACGCCCTCCGGCCCGGCGACCACCAGGTCCGCCCGGTCGGCCAGCTCCCGCACCGGCGCGTCCCCCACCGCGCCGGCGCAGACCAGCACCCCGGCCACGCCCTCGCCGCGCAGCTGCTCCACCGCGGCGAAGGCCGCCACGTCCCCCAGGTCGTCCCCCGCGTAGAGCACCGACCGCGCCCCCCGCTCGCGCAGGAACCCGGTCAGCGCCGCCCCCTTGTCCACCCCCGGCGGCCGCAGCTCCAGCACCAGCCGCCCGGGCTCCACCACCAGCCCGTACTCGGCCGCCAGCTCCCCCACCGGCGCCCGCAGCAGCTCCAACGCCTCCTCCGGCACCGCCGTCCGCCGGGTGTGCACGGCCACCGAGCGCCCCTTGTCCTCCACCCACGTCCCCTCGGGCGCCCCCACCCGCTCCAGCACCCCCGGCAGCACCGCCCGCACCCGCGCCACCCCCGGATGCGCCTCCGGCGCCGAAAGCTCCCCGCCCTCCCACCGCTCGGCCCCGTAGTGCCCCAGCACCACCACCCCCGGCAGCCCCGCGAACCCCCCGTACTCCACCGCCACCCCGGCCGGCCGCCCCGTCACCACCACCACGCCCCCGACCACCGGAGCCAGCCGCCGCAACACCCCCACCACTCCCGGATGCGCCCGCGCCCGCCCCGGATCCGCCACGATCGGCGCCAGCGTCCCGTCGAAGTCCAACCCGATCACGGCGTCCCCGGGCGCCGCCAGCACGGCCCGCATCCCGTCCCGCCCGGCCCCGGTCCCCGGCACGAACATCTCTTCAAAGCCCATACCGAAGCCCTACCCCGGAGCACCCCGCTCCGCACTCACCCCCTCCCACCCCGACGCCCCTCACCCCGCACCCCGGCCACCTCCCCCACCCCCACCCACCCACCCCCACCCACCCGGCCCCTCCCTCCGGCGAGAGGGACGCGCTGCGGGAGGGGGTGGCGCAGGGGGTGGCCGCGGAGAGGGGCGTGACGGGTGATTTTCAGACTGCCAACGCCCCCCAGCACCCCACCCACAGCACCGGCAGTCTGAAAATCATCCAGCCCCCGGAGCGGCCCCCCCCCGGGCCGGCCCCCCCCCCCCCCCCCCCCCCCCCCCCCGCGCCCCCCC
>NZ_JBHVET010000574.1:0-5789 GCF_042802135.1 Kitasatospora sp. NPDC057512 | reverse complement strand
ACTCCAGGGTGCGGAGTGACGGCCGGAGGCGTTCCCGGCGGAGCGTCAGCTCGCCTTGGCGGTACGGGCGGTCAGCGCCGGACGACGGCGGCGCTGCTCGGGGATGGCGGCCCGCATCGTCGCGACCGTCGGGGCGGCCGGCGCCACCGGAGCGGCCTGGCCGACCGCGGCGAGCCGCACCGGGCGGTGCGCGACCGCGTGCGAGAACGGCTGGGTGCGCCAGTCCAGCCCGCTCGGAAGCTTGAACAGCGCGTCGATCCCGGCCGGTTCGGCGTCCTCCGGGGCCTCGACCTCGGCCAGGTCGTCCGTCGGGGTGCCCGAGCCCGGGCAGATCGCGGGGGCGAAGGGGTTCCAGGCGGTCGGCAGCAGCGCGTGCTGCGGAAGCCGGTCCTCGTCCGCCACCAGGGCGATCGGGCGGCGGCACTCGGGGCAGTCGACCCGGAAGATGTCCCAGCTCTCCGCCTCGCCGGGGTCGGTGCCCGGCATGTAATCGACCGCGAGGTCCTCGCGGTCGGTCATATCGTCGGTCTCGTCGGCGCCCAGCACACGCTGGTCAGTAGCAGGCATGAGGATCCCCCTAGGATCGGGCCCGGCGTGGTCGTCCAGGGCCACAACCAGCACTTCCCTGTGATCCGGACTCATAATCCTGCGGTCCCGTGCACCGTGATGCACCGGGTGTGTCCTTGGCCACACCGGATGCCACATTCGCCCGGCATGTGCCCGCCCGGTACCTGCGATCCCTCCCCGTGCCACCGCGTGCGCCCCCCGTGCTCCCGACCGGGTAGGTTTGCGCACTGTGGAGGATCTCGACCAACGCATCGTCCAGCTGCTCCTCGAAGACGGCCGGATGAGCTACACGGACCTGGGCAAGGCCACCGGCCTGTCCACCTCGGCGGTGCACCAGCGGGTGCGCCGCCTCGAACAGCGCGGGGTGATCCGCGGCTACACCGCGATCATCGACCCCGACGCCGTCGACCTGGCGCTGACCGCGTTCATCTCGGTCAAACCCTTCGACCCGAGCGCCCCCGACGACACCCCCGAACGGCTGGCCGGCCTGCCCGAGATCGAGGCCTGCCACAGCGTCGCCGGAGACGAGAACTACATACTCAAGGTCCGCGTCGGAGCCCCCGGCGACCTGGAGGACCTGCTCGCCCGCATCCGCAGCGCCGCCGGCGTCTCCACCCGCACCACCGTCGTCCTGTCCACCCCGTACGAGGCACGACCCCCGAAGCTCTGACCGCGAACGGGTGGGGTGCAGACTTGGCCGCATGACCGAACGCACCCCACGGACCGTCCTGCTGCGCGGCGGCGCCGTCTACAGCCCCGCCGACCCCTTCGCCACCGCGATGCTCGTGGAGGGCGGGCACGTCGCCTGGGTCGGCAGCGACGGCGCCGCCGAGGCGTACGCCGCGACCGCCGACGAGATCGTCGAGCTGGACGGCGCCCTGGTCACCCCCGCCTTCGTGGACGCCCACGTGCACGCCACCGCCACCGGTCTGGCGCTCACCGGCCTCGACCTCACCGGCAGCCCCTCGCTGGCCGCCGCCCTGGCCGCCGTCACCGCCTTCGTCGACGCCCGGCCCGAGCCCGGCGGGGTGCTGATCGGCCACGGCTGGGACGAGAGCGGCTGGCCCGAGGGCCGCCCGCCCACGCTCGCCGAACTCGACGCCGCCGCCCGCGGCGCCGCCCTCTACCTCTCCCGCACCGACGTGCACTCCGCGCTGGCCACCACGGCGCTGCGCGGCCTCACCGAGGGCCTGGCCGAGGCGCCCGGCTTTGACCCCGAGGGCCCGCTCACCAAGGACGCCCACCACGCCGTCCGGCAGACCGCGCTGGCCCGGCTCACCCCCGAGCAGCGCCGTCGCGCCCAGCGGGCCGCCCTGGCCCGCGCCGCCGAGCTCGGCATCGGTGCCCTGCACGAGTGCGCCGGCCCGGAGATCTCCTCGGAGGCCGACCTGGCCGCCCTGCTGGCGCTCGCCGCCGACGGCGAGGGGCCCGAAGTCTTCGGTTACTGGGGCGAGTTGGGCGGTGTCGAGACCGCCCGCCGGCTCGGTGCGGTGGGCGCCGGCGGCGACCTCTTCGTGGACGGCGCGCTCGGCTCGCACACCGCCTGCCTGCACGCCCCGTACGCGGACGCCGGTCACACCGGCACCGCCTACCTGAGCGCCGGGCAGGTCGCCGACCACGTCGCCGCCTGCACCGAGGCCGGGCTCCAGGCCGGGTTCCACGCGATCGGCGACGCGGCCGTGGCCGCCGTGATCGAGGGCGTCCGGGAGGCCGGCGCCCGGGTCGGCGCCGACCGGGTCAAGGCCCTGCGCCACCGCGTCGAGCACGCCGAGGCCCTGGACGACAAGGCCGTCGCCGCCTTCGCCGAACTCGGCCTGACCGCCTCCGTCCAGCCCGCCTTCGACGCCGCCTGGGGCGGGCCCGAGGGCATGTACGTCCAGCGCCTGGGCGCCGAGCGGGCGGCCGCCCTCAACCCCTTCGCCGCGCTGCTGCGGGCCGGCGTCCCCCTGGCCTTCGGCTCGGACGCCCCGGTCACCCCGCTCGACCCCTGGGGCACCGTCCGCGCGGCGGCCTTCCACCGGACCCTGGACCACCGGATCTCGGTCCGGGCCGCCTTCACCGCCCACACCCGGGGCGGCTGGCGCGCCGTCGGCCGGGACCAGGACGGCGTGCTGGTCCCCGGCGCGGTCGCCAGCTACGCGATCTGGGCGGCCGGCGAGCTGGTCGTCCAGGCCCCCGACTCCCGGGTGGCCGGCTGGTCCACCGACCCGCGCTCCGGCACCCCCGGCCTGCCCGACCTCACCCCGGGCCACCCGCTGCCGACCTGCCTGCGCACGGTCGTCCGCGGCCGCACGGTGTACCAGCGGTAAACCCCGTGGAACGGCGGGCCACCAGACCCTAGGTTGATCCCCATGACCGACCTGGTACCCGCCGACTTCACCGTTCCGCGCGAGCTGCTCGCCCCGGAGTTCCGCCTGGAACCCCTGGGCGAGCGGCACAACGCCTCTGACCACGCCGCCTGGACGGGCTCCGTCGCCCACATCCGCGCCACCCCCGGCTGGGCCGGCCGCGGCTGGCCGCCCGCCGACGGGATGCCGCTGGAGCGGAACCTCGACGACCTGCGCCGGCACGCCGCCGACTTCGAGGCCCGCACCGGCTTCACCTACACCGTCCTGGAGCCGGACCGCGACGAGGTGATCGGCTGCGTCTACATCTACCCGGACCGCGAGGACCCGTCCGCGGTCTCGGTCAGCTCCTGGGTCCGGGCCGACCGCGCCCACCTGGACGCCCCGCTGTACCGCGCCGTCTCCGACTGGCTCACCGGGCACTGGCCGCTGCGGGAGGTCCGCTACACCCCGCGCTGACCCCGCTACCACCCTGAGCTCACGGGCCGCCGACCTTCCGGGGTACCTTCTTCGCACAGCGTCCGAACAGCAAGCCCCAGGAAGATGGTGCGCCGGTGGCCACTCCCGTCACCCAGGAACGGCCCGAGGCCGTCCCCGAGCCGCAGGAGCCGGCGCCCCGGGCGAGCCGCGGGGCCCGCGCGCTCGCCAAGGTCCGCGCCGGCCTCCCGCGCACCGGCCTCGCCGCCCTGGCCGGCCTGCTGCTGGCCCTCGCCTTCCCGCCGTACGACCTGTGGCCGCTGTCGCTGCTCGGCGTCGCCGCGCTGTCGCTGCTCACCCGGGGCCGCACCTTCCGCCAGGGCCTGTGGACGGGCTTCGCCTTCGGCCTGCCGTTCTTCCTGATGCTGCTCAGCTGGCTGCGGGTGGTCGGCTGGGACGCCACGATCGGCCTGTCGGTCGTGGAGGCGCTGTTCCTGGCCCTGCTCGGCGGCGCCCTGGCCGTCACCTCCCGGCTGCCGGGCTGGCCGCTCTGGGCGGCCTGCCTGTGGATCACCCAGGAGTGGGCCCGCGACCGGCTGCCGCTCGGCGGCTTCCCCTGGGGCCGGCTCGCCTTCGCCAACACCGCCACCCCGTACACCCCGCTGGCCGCGCTCGGCGGCGCGCCGCTGGTGACCTTCGCGGTCGCCCTGTCCGGCGCCCTGCTGGCCTGGGCCGCCCTGCGGCTGTGCGGGCCCGGCAGGGCTCCGAAGGCCGCGGCGCTGGCCGCGCTCGGGGCGGTGGCCGCGCTGCTGGCCGGCTACCTCGTCCCGGTGCCCACGGCCGCGGCCGACACCGTCAAGGTCGCCATCGTCCAGGGCAACGTGCCCAACCCGGGCATGGACTTCCTGGGCCGCCCGATGATGGTCCTCAACAACCACGCCGCGGCCACCGAGCGGCTCGCCGCCGACATCAGGGCCGGCAAGGTGGAGCGCCCCGACATCGTGATCTGGCCGGAGAACTCCTCCGACCTCGACCCGTTCAGCGACCCGCTGGCCCGCCAGCGGATCGACGAGGCCGTGAAGGCGATCGGCGTGCCCACCCTGGTCGGCACCCTGGTGGACGGCCCGGACGCGCAGCACGTCCAGAACGAGGGCATCGTCTGGGACCCGGTCACCGGCCCCGGCGCCTCCTACACCAAGCAGCACCCCGTCCCGTTCGGCGAGTACGTGCCCTTCCGCGCCCAGCTGATGAAGGTGATCACCCGCCTCCAGCGGGTCGCCCGGGACTTCTACCCCGGCGACCACAACGGCGTGATGCAGCTCGGCCCGGCCCGGATCGGCGACGTGATCTGCTTCGAGGTCGCCTACGACGAGATCGTCCGCGACACCGTGGACAGCGGCGCCCGGGTCCTGGTCGTCCAGACCAACAACGCGACCTACGCCAGGACCGGCCAGCCCGAGCAGCAGCTGGCGATGAGCCGGCTGCGGGCGGTCGAGCACGGCCGGGCGGTGCTGATCGCCGCCACCAGCGGCATCAGCGCGGTGATCGGCCCGGACGGCAGCGTCCGGCAGCGCACCGAGGAGCTGACCGCGGCCGAGCTGTCGGCCACCGTCCCGCTGCGCGACGGCACCACGGTGGCCGACCGGGTCGGCGCCGCCCCCGAGTGGACGCTGGCCGTCGGCGGCCTGCTGGCCTGCGGCGCGGCGGTGCTGGTCGGCCGCCGCCGGAAGGCCCCGTCCGGAACACCGGCCGGGCAGGAATCGTTGGACCAGGTGGTGCCGTAGCCGGCCCGGACCTCCCGTGCGGCGCGCAGAGCACCGCTTGGAGTGGATTCGTACCGTGACCCAGCAAGCTACCCCCACCCGTCCGGCCCCGCGTAGCAGGCTCCGCCGGGTGCTGCCGCTGCTGATCACCGCCTGGCTGGTGCTGGAGATCTGGCTGCTGGTCCAGGTCGGCTCGTGGCTCGGCGGCCTCACCGTCGTGCTGCTGCTCGTCGCGGGCGTGCTGATCGGCGGCTCGCTGATCAAGCGGGCCGGGCTGAAGGCGCTGTCGGCGGCGATCGAGCAGAGCAAGAACCCGCAGTCCCAGCAGCCGCAGACCGGCACCAGCATGACCGTGCTGGCCGGCCTGCTGCTGATCGTCCCCGGTTTCCTGACGGACCTGGTGGCCCTGACCCTGCTCTTCCCGCCCACCCGGGCGCTGTGGCGGGCGGTCGGGCGCCGGGCCGCGGACAAGGCGCTGCGCAGCACCTCCGTGGCCGGCGCCGACCCGTTCGCGGACGCGATGCGGCTCCAGGAGCAGCTGCGCATCCACCGCCCGGACGGCAAGGTGGTCCAGGGCGAGGTCGTGGACCCGGAGGCCGGCCCGCGCGGCCCGCAGGGCCCGGACCCGAGGAGATGGCGATCCGCGAGCTCACCCTGACTTGATCACACAGAGCTGACTCGCACTGTGTCGAAGAAC
>NZ_JBHVET010000573.1:0-5796 GCF_042802135.1 Kitasatospora sp. NPDC057512 | reverse complement strand
GCCGAGGCCGAGCCGCTGGGCCTCGAACTGGGCGGCCAGAGCGAGGCCTTGCAGACCGTCTCGGAGCTGGTCGGCACCCTCGACCTGGCCGACGCCACCACCCGCACCGCGATCCTCGACCGGCTCGCCGACGTGCTCGGGCTGCTCAACCGGGCCCGGTCCGCGCTGACCGTGCGCCGCCGGGAGCTGCGCACCCGCGAGGCCGCCGCCGAGTTCGCCGCCGAGACCGCCCTGCTCGGCCAGGCCACCACCGCCGCGCTCGCCGCCGCCGACACCCCCGAGGCCTGCGACGAGCAGCTCGGCCGGCTGCTGCTGCGGATCGAGCAGCTGGAGACCCGCTTCGCCGACGCCGACCCGACGCTCGGCGAGCAGCTCACCGCCCGCCGCACCGAGATCCACGACGCGCTCACCGCCCGCCGCCAGCACCTGCTAGAGGAGCGGGCCCGGCGCGCCGACCGGCTGGCCGCCTCCGCCGGGCGCGTCCTCGACACCCTGCACCGTCGGCTGGCCGCTCTCGACACCGCCGCCGAGATCGACGCCGCCCTCGCCGCCGACCCGACCGCCGTCAAACTCCGGGACCTGGCCGGGCAGTTGACCGCGCTCGGCGACCGGGTCCGGGCCGAGGAGCTGACCGGACGGCTGCGCGCCGCCCGCGGCCGCGCCCACCGGGCCCTGCGCGACCGCGCCGAGCTGGCCGGGGACGGCCCCGGCACCCTGCGGCTGGGCCGGCACCTGTTCGCCGTCACCACCCAGCGCCCCGAACTCGCCCTGGTGCCCTGGCGCGGACGCCCCGCCTTCACCCTCACCGGCACCGACTACCGCTCCCCCGTCACCGACCCGGCCTTCGCCGCCACCGAGCGGTACTGGGACCGCCCGCTGCCCTCGGAGACCCCCCGGCTGTACCGCGCCGAGTACCTCGCGGCGAGCCTGCTGCCGGCCGTCGAGGCGGGCGCGCCGCTCACCGACGCCGAGCTGCTGGAGTACGTCCGGCGGGCCGCCGAGCAGCGCCCGGACGAGGGCTACCAGCGCGGCGTGCACGACCACGACGCCGCGCTGCTGCTCCGCGCCCTGCTCCGACTCGACGCCGAGGCGGGGCTGTTGCGCCACCCGGCGGACGCCCGGGCGGCCGCGCAGCTGTACTGGGCGCACGGCGCCGACGAGCGGCAGCGGCTGCTCTGGCACACCCGGGCCCGCTCGCTGGGCCTCGCCCGGGACGCCTTCGGGGGCGCCCCGGCGCAGGCCGCGCTGGACGCCCTCGCCCACGAACTCTCCTCCGCCGTCGCCGACTTCGTCCCGGGAGCGGCGCCCGCCGGGCCCTACCTGGTGGCCGAACTGGCCGCCGCCGCACCCAGCTTCGCCCACTCGACGGGTGCCGCCGCGCTGCTCGACAAGTTCCGCGACGCCCCCGAGTCGGCCGGCCTCACCGAGGCGCTGGCCGCACTGCCCGAGGAACCCGAGCTGCTGCCCGTACGGCGCCAACTCGCCGCCGCCTGGCTGGAGTCCGGGGCCGTCGACGCCGATCCGGCGGACCTCGCCGAGGCCGCCGCCGCGCTGCTCTGCCCGTCCCTGCCGCGCCGCGCCGCCGAGGGGGCCGTGGGCGCCCGGATCACCGGGCTGCTCGGCGACCACCCGCGGCTCGCGGGCGGCGCGCTCGACCTCCGGCTGGACGAACTGCTCGCGTGGGTGGCGGAGTTCGAGCAGGTCGAGGTGCCCGGCTACCGGGCCTACCAGCGGCTGCGCGGCGAACTGCTGGCCGTCGAGCACGCCCGGCTGCGGCTCGACCAGTACCGGCCCGCCCCGCTCAACGGCTTCGTCCGCAACCGGCTGATCGACCAGGTGTACCTGCCGCTGGTCGGCGACAACCTCGCCAAGCAGCTCGGCACCGCCGGGCCCGGCGGACCGGTCGACCGCAGCGGCCTGCTGCTGCTGGTCTCCCCGCCCGGCTACGGCAAGACCACCCTGGTCGAGTACCTCGCCGAACGGCTCGGCCTGCTGCTGGTCTCCGTCAGCGGCCCCGCGCTCGGCCACCGGGTCACCTCGCTGGACCCGGCCGAGGCCCCCGACGCGACCTCCCGGCGCGAGGTCGAGAAGCTCAACTTCGCCCTGCACGCGGGCGACAACGTGCTGCTCTACCTGGACGACGTCCAGCACACCTCGCCCGAGTTCCTCCAGCGCTTCATCCCGCTGTGCGACGCCCAGCGCCGGATCGACGGCGTCTGGGACGGCGAGGCCCGCGAGTGGGACCTGCGCGGCAAGCGCTTCGCCGTGGTCATGGCCGCCAACCCGTACACCGAGTCCGGCCGCCTCTTCCGGCTGCCCGACATGCTCGCCAACCGCGCCGACGTGTGGAACCTCGGCGACGCCGTCGCCGGGCGCGAGGACCTGTTCGCGCTCAGCTTCGTCGAGAACGCCCTGCCCGCCAGTCCCCACCTGGCCCCGCTCGCCACCGCCGAGCGCACCGACCTGGACACCCTGCTCGCCCGCGCCGGCGGCCTGCCCGGCGGCACCCTGGCCGGCGCCTGGCCCGCCGCCGAGGTCGAGCGGATGACCGCCGTCCTCGCCGGCCTGCTCCACCTGCGCTCCACCGTCCTGGCCGTCAACCGCGCCTACCTGGCCTCCGCCGCCCAGGACGACCGCACCCGCACCGAGCCCCCCTTCCTGCTCCAGGGCTCCTACCGCAACATGGCCAAGCTCGCCCAGCGCCTCGACCCCGCCCTCACCCGCCCCGAACTCGACGCCCTGCTCACCGACCACTACCGCGCCGAGGCCCAGCCCCTGGGCGCCGACGCCGAGGCCCAGCTCCTCAAACTCGCCGAACTCCGCAGCGCCCTGACGGAGGAGCAGGCGGCCCGCTGGGCGGAGCTTAAGCGCTCGTGGTCCGAGCGCGGGCGAACCGGCGAGCGTCCTTGACCTGAAGGGCGCTTGAGCTCCTAACGTCGTCCGCATGACCTTCACCGCACGCGAACGCGCCTACCTCACCGGCCAACCGCTGGCCCGCCTGGCCACCACCGGCCCGGACGGCTCCCCGCAGGTCCGGCCGGTGGGGTTCCGGCTCAACGAGGACGGCACCATCGACATCGGCGGACCGGACAACGCCCGCAGCCGCAAGTACCGCAACGCCCGGGACCGCCCCGAGGTCTCCGTCCTGATCGACGACATGGCGCCCGCCGACGATCCGGTCGCGCCCGGCTGGGGCCGCGGCGTGGAGATCCGCGGCCGGGCGGAGGTGCTCGCCGTCGACGTCCCGCCGGTGGCGCCCGACCGGTTCAGCCGGGACGTCATCCGGGTGCACCCCCGGCGGATCGTCACCTGGAACCTGGAGGCCCTGGGCTCCACCGCCCGGGACGTCGACTGACACCTCGGCGGGCCCGACTCCCCCGCCGCCCGCCCTCAACCACCCCCCACCGATGGAACGATGACCACACGATTCCCTCCATCGGGGTATCCGCGAGCGGCGAGGGTAGGCGGCGCCGCGAGCCGGGTAACCCGCTGGCATGGGCGCTCAGGGACTCGATCTGGCCGGGCTGCGCAGGGTGTACGGGCGGGCGGGGAGCCGGTGGTTCTACACCCGGGTGGCACGCAACGCGCGGCACTGGGGGTGGACGGAGCCGGGGCAGTCGAAGTGGCGGTTGTGGCGGGCGCAGCGGCAGTTGGAGGACGTGCTGGGGCGCAAGCTGGCACTGCCGGCCGGGGCGCGGGTGCTGGACGCCGGGTGCGGGGCCGGAGTGGTGGCCCGGGCGATGGCGGTGCGCTTCGGGCTGGCGGTGACGGGGGTCGACGTCCTGGACTTCCACCTCGCCGAGGCGGCCCGGCTCAGCACCCGGGCCCGGATGGGCGACCGGACGGTGTTCCGCTTCGGGGACTTCCACCGGCTCCCCTTCGACGACGGGGAGTTCGACGGCGCGTACTCGATGGAGACGCTGGTCCACTCCTACGACCCGCCCCGGGCGCTGGCCGAGTTCCACCGGGTGCTGCGCCCGGGCGGCCGGCTGGTGCTGCTCGGCCCGATGAGCACCGGCCCGCTGGACGAACTGGAGCCGGGCGCACGGGCGTTGATCGAACCGTACCTGGACGCGATGACGATGGTCGGCGCCAAGGTCTACCACGCCGGCAACCTGTCGCGGCTGCTCACCGAGGCCGGGTTCGAGGTCGAGGAGGCGCTGGACGCGACGCCGTACTACCTGCCGACCTCGGAGGCCGTGCACGCGTACTTCCGGCTGCCGTGGGAGGTGCTGCGGCGCTTCGGCGATCCGGCCAAGTGGCTCAATCTCCGGTCCACGGTGGAGATGTACGGCGTTCGGGAGCACGTCGCCTGGTACGTTCACACGGCTGTCAAGCCATCGAGGTGAACTCCGCCAAGCCATCGAGGTGAACTCCGCGTGGACGAGCGCTCCGCCCCCCTGCCGTACCCCAGTGGCTGGTTCTGCGTCGGCCGGTCCCGGGGCCTGCCGCCCGGGCGCGTGCGCACGGTCCGGCTGATGGGCGAGGACGTGGTGCTGTACCGGACCCGCCGGGGCGCGGTGCGCGCGGTCGGCCCGCACTGCCCGCACCTGGGCGCGCACTTCGGCGCGGGCGGGACGGTCCGGGGCGAGGAGCTGGTCTGCCCGTTCCACGGCTTCGCCTTCGGCCCGGACGGCTCGTGCACCGGTTCGCCGGACGGCATCCGGTTCCGGGGCGCCCTGGCCGGGCGGCGGCTGTGCGAGCGGGACGGCGCGCTGTTCGTCTGGTGCGGCCCCGGCGGCGGCCCGGGCAACGGTTCGGACGGCGGTTCGGACGGTGGCGCACCCGCCTGGGAGCTGCCGCCGGCGGTCGGGGTACGGCCGCTGGCGTGGTGGAGCGGGGACGTGCTCTCCCACCCGCAGGAGGTGATGGAGAACAGCGTCGACTTCCGGCACACCCGGGTGCTGCACGGCCTGGACACCCGGGAGACCGCCCCGCCCGAGGTGGCCGGCCCGCTGTTCACCGTCCACCAGCGCACCACCACCCGGTTCCCCGGGCTGGGCGCGGTGAGCCTGGAGCAGCCGCTGATGCTGTTCGGGCTCGGGCTGATGCGCATGGAGGTCGAACTGCCGCAGGTGGGCGGCACCTTGCGGGTGTGGGTGCTGCCGACGCCGGTCGCGCCGTGGCGGACCAGGGTGCGCTTCGCGGTGACCGCCACGGTGCCGGTGCCGGGGGTCGGCGCGGCACGGGCCGTCGACCGGGCGGCCTCCTGGGCGGCGCTCCAGGCCTCGGTGCGGATCATCAAGCAGGACCGCCCGGTCCTGGACCACAAGCGCTACCTGGCGCAGCCCCGGCTCGTCCCCGGGGAGCGCTCGATCGGGCTGTTCCGCCGGTGGGCGAGGCAGTTCTACCCCGGGCTCCACCCCGAGCCGGTCCCCGGGGTGCACCCTGACCCCCGCGCCGGGCTCCAGCCGGAGCCGGACACCGCCGACTGAGCCCCGGCCTGCGCGGCCGGCGGCTCCCAGGCCGGGTCGGGCTGCCCGGGGACGGCTCGCCCCTCGGCCTGCCAGCGCCGGGCCAGCTCGGCGTAGATGGGCGTCTCCGGCCCGGGCTGCGCCACGGACGGCCCGGGTGCCGCGACCGGCGGGCCGGGTGCCGCCACGGACGGCCCGGGCGCCGACACGGGCGCCGCCCACGGCTGCTCCGGCGGTCTGTCCGGAGCGCCGTGCAGGATCGTTTCCTCAGCCAGCCGCCGTTCCGGTTCCGGCAGCCTCCCAAAACCACTCACACCCGGCCAACGCGCCCCGCCCGTACCGGGACACGGCCACGTCAACCCGGCTCCCCGCAGGTCAACTG
>NZ_JBHVET010000572.1:0-5802 GCF_042802135.1 Kitasatospora sp. NPDC057512 | reverse complement strand
CTCTCGCGCTGCGGCGATCCCGACGGGACTTGAACCCGCGACCTCCACCTTGACAGGGTGGCGAGCTAACCAACTGCTCCACGGGACCAGGGTTTCCTGATCTCGTTCACTCGCTTGCCGCGCTGCGAACAAGACAGACTGTAGCCCATGGTGGGCCCCCAGGTCGAACTGGCTCCTGAACGCCCACCGGCACCCGTCCGCAGCTCACAGCCCCGGCGGGGGCGGTCACCCGCCCCCGCCCGGGTCAGAGCGTCGCCCGGGCCGCGTCCATCGCCTTCATGATCCGCTTCTCCGAGACCGGGCTCGGCGTGCCCAGCGACTGGGCGAAGAAGCTGACCCGCAGCTCCTCGATCATCCAGCGGATCGCCCGCACCTCCGCGGACGGCTGGTGCCCGGCCGGCACCGCCGCCAGCAGCTCCCCGTACGCCTGCTGCACCTGCTGCACCTTCAGCAGCTGCTGGGCGTCCCGCTGCGGGTGGTTGGGCAGCGCCTCCAGGCGGCGGTCCACCGCCAGCAGGTAGCGCTTGAGGTCCGGCAGCCGCTGCCAGCCGGTGGCCGTCACGAAGCCCGGGTGCACCAGCGAGGCCAGGTGCAGCCGGACGTCGTTCACCGCGTTCAGCAGCACCGGGCTGCTCACCGACTTCAGCCGGGTCGAGGCCTTGTGGAAGGCGATCAGCGCGGTGGCCGTCTTCAGGGTGGTGTCCGCGGACAGGTCGTACAGGTCCGCGCGCACCTTGTCGTGCAGCTTCCCGAAGGCCGCCTCGTCCCAGGCCGGGCCGCCGTTCAGGGTCATCAGCCGGTCCGTCGCGGCCGACACGACGTCCTCGAACAGGGCGGTGATCGAACCGTGCGGGCTGTGCGAGAGCGCCAGCTTCGCCTGGTTGCCCAGCCGGCCCTGGATCGACTTGGCCGGGGAGTTGGTGGTCAGCGTCAGCAGCCGCCGCGTCCCCTCCCACATCGACCGGGCCTGCGCCTCCGGGGTGTCGAACAGCCTGACGCCGACCGACTGCCCCTCGTCCACCAGCGCGGGGTAGGCGCGCATCGAGTGGCCGCGCGAGCGCTGCTCGAAGGTGCGCTGGAGCACCGGCAGCGAGGCCGGCCAGGCGGTCAGCCCGCTCTGCTCGATGCCCTGGCCGGAGGCGGCCGAGGAGAGCGTCTCCTTGAGCTTGGGCTTGAGCTTCAGCCGCAGCTCCTCCAGGTCCTTGGACTCGGCGAGCTTGCGGCGCCCGTCCACCACCCGGAAGGTCACCTTGAGGTGGTCGGGCACCCGTTCGTCGTCCCAGGCCTCCGGGGGCACGGTGACCGCCGTCAGGCGCTTCAGGGCGTGCTCCAGGGCCGGGAGCAGCGGTTCCTGGCGGTCCTTCACCGCGCGCAGCGCCGCCTTGGCGAAGTCCGGCGCCGGGACGAAGTTGCGGCGGACCGCCTTCGGCAGCGACTTGATGTACGCGGTGACCAGCTCCTCCCGCAGACCGGGGATCTGCCAGTCGAAGCCCTCCGCGGTGACCTGGTTGAGCACCGGCAGCGGGATGTGCACCGTCACGCCGTCCGCGTCGCTGCCCGGCTCGAACTGGTAGGTCAGCCTGAAGCGGAGCTTGCCCTGCTGCCAGTGGTCCGGGTAGTCGGCCTCGGTGACGCCGCCCGCGGCGTCGTTGATCAGCATCGACTTCTCGAAGTTCAGCAGGTCCGGCTGCTCGTGCCGGGCCTTCTTCCACCAGGAGTCGAAGTGCCGGGTGGAGACGATCTCCTCGGGCAGTCGGGCGTCGTAGAACTCGAACAGGGTCTGGTCGTCGACCATGATGTCCCGGCGACGGGCCCGGTTCTCCAGCTCCTCGACCTCGCCGAGCAGCTTGCGGTTCTCCGCGAAGAACCGGTGGTGGGTCTCCCAGTCGCCCTCGACCAGCGCGTTGCGGATGAACAGCTCGCGGCAGAGCTCCGGGTCGATCCGCCCGTAGTTGACCTTGCGCTGGGCGACGACCGGCATCCCGTAGAGGGTCACCTTCTCGTACGCCATGACGGCGCCGGCCTTCTTCTCCCAGTGCGGCTCGCTGTAGCTCCGCTTGATCAGGTGGCCGGCCAGCGGCTCGACCCACTCCGGCTCGATCTTCGCGTTGATCCGCGCCCAGAGCCGGGAGGTCTCCACCAGCTCGGCCGACATCACCCAGCGCGGCGGCTTCTTGAACAGGCCGGAGCCCGGGAAGACCGCGAAGCGCGCGCCGCGCGCGCCGCCGTACTCGCGCTTCTCCACGTCGAACAGGCCGATGTGGGAGAGCAGACCGGCCAGCAGCGACTGGTGGATCCGGTCGGCGTCCGGCTCGGCGTCCTCGTGCGGCTCCTCGATCGTGACGCCCAACTGCTTGGCGACGGTGCGCAGCTGGACGTAGATGTCCTGCCACTCCCGTATCCGCAGGTAGTTGAGGAACTCCGACTTGCACATCCGGCGGAACGCCGAGGAGGAGAGCTCCCGCTGCTGCTCCCGGACGTAACGCCACATCGCCAGGTAGGAGAGGAAGTCGGAGGTCTCCGAGTTGAACCGCTTGTGCCGCTCGTCGGCGGCCTGGCGCTTCTCGGCCGGGCGCTCGCGCGGGTCCTGGATGGAGAGCGCGGCGGCGATCACCATGACGTCGCGGACGCAGCCGTTGCGGTCCGCCTCCAGCACCATGCGGGCCATCCGCGGGTCCACCGGGAGCTGGGCGAGCTTGCGGCCGAGCGCGGTCAGGCGCTTGCGCGGGTCCTTCTCGTCCGGGTCCAGCGCGCCCAGCTCGTGCAGCAGGTGGACGCCGTCCTTGATGTTGCGCGAGTCCGGCGGGTCCAGGAACGGGAAGGCGGCGATGTCGCCGAGGCCGGCCGCGGTCATCTGGAGGATCACCGAGGCCAGGTTGGTGCGCAGGATCTCGGCGTCGGTGAACTCGGGGCGGGAGAGGAAGTCCTCCTCCGAGTAGAGCCGGATGCAGATGCCGTCCGAGGTGCGGCCGCAGCGGCCCTTGCGCTGGTTGGCGCTGGCCTGGCTGATCGCCTCGATCGGCAGCCGCTGCACCTTGGTGCGGTGGCTGTAGCGGGAGATCCGGGCCGTGCCCGGGTCGATCACGTACTTGATGCCGGGGACGGTCAGCGAGGTCTCGGCGACGTTGGTGGCCAGCACGATCCGGCGGCTGCGCGAGCGTTGGAAGACCTTGTGCTGCTCGGCCGAGCTGAGCCGGGCGTACAGCGGCAGGACCTCGGTGTTCTTCAGCTTCAGCTTGCCGAGGGCGTCCGCGGTGTCGCGGATCTCGCGCTCGCCGGAGAGGAAGACCAGGATGTCGCCCGGGCCCTCGGCCTGGAGCTCCTCGGCGGCGTCGCAGATCGCCTGGACCTGGTCCCGGTCGCGGTCGGCCTCGTCCGCCTCGTCGTCGGCCTCGTCGACGATCGGCCGGTAGCGGACCTCGACCGGGTAGGTGCGGCCGGAGACCTCGACGATCGGGGCGTCGCCGAAGTGGCGGGCGAAGCGCTCCGGGTCGATGGTCGCGGAGGTGATCACGACCTTGAGGTCCGGGCGGCGGGGGAGCAGCTGCTTGACGTAGCCGAGGATGAAGTCGATGTTGAGGCTGCGCTCGTGCGCCTCGTCGATGATCAGGGTGTCGTACTGGTGCAGGTCGCGGTCGGTCTGGATCTCCGCGAGCAGGATGCCGTCCGTCATCAGCTTGACCAGGGTGTCCTGGCCGACCTGGTCGGTGAACCGGACCTTCCAGCCGACCGCCTCGCCGAGCGGGCTGTCCAGCTCCTCCGCGACCCGCTCGGCCACCGTGCGGGCGGCGATCCGGCGCGGCTGGGTGTGGCCGACCAGGCCGCGCACGCCGCGGCCCAGCTCCAGGCAGATCTTCGGGATCTGGGTGGTCTTGCCGGAGCCGGTCTCGCCCGCGACGATCACCACCTGGTGGTCCCGGATCGCCGCCAGGATCTCGTCCTTCTTCTGGCTGACCGGGAGCTCGGCGGGATAGCCGATCTCCGGCACGGCCTTCCGGCGCCGCTCGACGACCAGCTCGGCGCGGTCGATGTCGGCGGCGATCTCGGCGGCGACCTTCTGCCGGGCCTCGGGCTTGCGGACCCGACGGGCCCCCTCCAGCCGGCGCCCGATCCGCACCTGGTCGCGCAGGGTCAGCTCGGGCAGACGGGCGGCCAGCTCGCCGATCCCGGGGCCGCCCTCGGCGGGTACGGTGGCGGACTGGACTGCGGGAGAACTCACTGCGGGCATCCCTCTAGGTTCGCAAGGAGGCACGGCGGAGCGCACCTCGGTTTTCGAGCCCCTCCAGTGTCACAGCCGTCGGCGGCGAATCGCGAACGACGGGCAACGGTCCGCGGCCGTCCCGGGCTCTGGGGGGTGAGGAGGTGCTCATGGGAGCCCACAAGACCGCCCGGGACGAGGAGTTCCGGACGTTCGTCGGCAGCGCCTGGTCACGGCTGCTCAGGACGGCGTACCTGCTCGCGGGGGACCGGCACGGCGCCGAGGACCTGGTCCAGCAGGCGCTGGAGCGGGCGTACGCGGCCTGGAACAGGGTGCGTGCCGCGGACGATCCGTACGCCTACGTGCGCCGGATCGTGATCAACGAGCACGCCCGGAGGTTCCGGCGGCGGCTGGTCGAGTACCCGGTCACCGACTTCCCGGACCGGCCCGCGCCGGCCGGTACCGACCCGGACGACCGGGCCGTGCTGCTCGCCGCGCTCGGCGCCCTGCCGCCGCGGCAGCGCCAGGCCGTGGTGCTGCGCTACTGGGAGGACCTCAGCGAGACCCAGACCGCGGAGGCCATGGGCTGCTCGGTCGGGACGGTGAAGAGCCAGGCGGCCCGAGGGCTGGCCAAACTCCGCGGGGCCTCCTCACTCATCGGACTGACGAGCATCGGAGGGGCAAGATGAGCAACGAGTACCTGCCAGGGGACCCGGGGGACGGCGACGAGCCGGCCACCGTACGGGCCCTGGGCGAGCTGGCCGGGAGCGTCGAGACCGGGACGGTCCCGTACGACCGGCTGGTCGCCGGGGGCCGGCGGCGGCTGCGGCGCCGGCGGCTGCTGACGGCCGGGGTGGCGGCGGCGCTGGTCGCCGGGATCGCCGGGGGGACGGCGGTGCTCGGCGAGCGCGGCCGGCAGGCCGTCTCGACCGTGGTCGCGGCCTCGGCCACCGACGTGGCCGTCCCCGGATCCGCGGGCGGCACGGCCACCCCGACCGCCCCCGGTGCCCGGGACCCGTTCAACCCCACCCGGGTCAAGGTCGCCGAAGGCACCGCGAACGGCCACACCTGGGAGGCCTGGGCCGCGCTGTGGCCGACCACCCCCACGAAGGAGGACGCCCTCAAGCAGGAGCAGCTGATCAGGGCGGAGCGGTACGCCGCCAACCCGGACGTGAAGCCGGTCGACCGGCACGACGCCGAATCCAACTGGGACCCGGGCATCGACCGGGTGAACTACTACTACACCGTGGACGGCAAGCGGCAGGTCGACGACTCCCTGCACGCGGTCTCCGCCGCGGGCAGGTTCCCGGGCGCGGTCGGCGGCGCCTCGCTCGGCCTCAAGCACCCGTCGGGCATCCCGCCGGTGGTGATCGAAGGGGTCCGGGCCGAGGTCGCCAAGGTCGTGATCACCTGGAAGACCGGCGGCACCACCGAGGCGGTGCCGGTCGCGGTCGGGGACTCCCCGTTCCGCTACTACGGCGTGGTGGCGAAGCCGGGCACCGACGCCGAGCGCGCCACCCAGCTCGCGGCGGACGGCTCGGTGGTGAGTGTCTCCGAGGGCTGGCTCCGGACCTCCTGACCGCCTGACCAGGCAGGACGGCGGG
>NZ_JBHVET010000571.1:0-5806 GCF_042802135.1 Kitasatospora sp. NPDC057512 | reverse complement strand
CCTCGGGGGGGTCGTCCCTCCCGGGGGGGCCGCCACCGCCGTTTCCGTCGCGCCCACCGCGCCCGCCCGCGGCGAAGAGGTCCAGACCGTTGCGGGGTCCTCCTCGTCCCGGCGGGACAGGTGCGGCAGGATGTCCGGCATGACGTCGAGCGATCGTGACGAAACCGCCGGGCCGGACGGGTCCGGCGCCGCCGCAGGGCCCCTCCCGGCAGCCGTCGCCACGGCCGCGCCGCCGGCCAACACCGTGGTCGTACCGGCCGACGAGGACCCGGTGGCGGCGGCCGGCAGCGAGCTGTTCGGCGGGCCTCCGGGCCGCCGGGCGCTGCTCGGCGTCTCCTGGTGGGTCCCGGCGCGCTTCCTGGCGCTCGCCGTGATCGTGGTGTCGGTGCTCGGGATGGTGCAGAAGCTGCCCTGCTACGAGCAGGCCTGGTTCCAGCCGGGCTCGCCGCAGTACATCCACGCCTGCTACAGCGACATCCCGCACCTGTTCTCCGGACGGGGCTTCGCGGCCGGACTGCACCCGTACGTGGACCGCATCCCGGGCTCCTCGGGGGACCTCCAGTACCTGGAGTACCCGGTGCTGACCGGCCTGTTCATGCAGGTCGCGGCCTGGCTGACGCCCGGCGGCGGGGACCAGCAGAGCCAGGAGCAGTGGTTCTGGGCGATCAACGCCGGGATGCTGATGGCCTGCGCGGTGGTCGCCGCGGTGGCGCTCTCCCGCACCCACCGGCGCCGTCCGTGGGACGCGCTGCTGTTCGCGCTCGCCCCCGTCCTGCTGCTCAACGGCACCGTCAACTGGGACCTGCTCGCGGTCGCCCTGGCCGCCGTGGCGATGGCCTGGTGGAGCGGTGCCCGCCCGGGCTGGGCCGGCGTCTTCATCGGCCTGGCCACCGCGGCCAAGCTCTATCCGCTGCTGCTGATCGGTCCGCTGCTGGTGCTCTGCTGGCGGGCCGGCCGGTGGCGCGAGTTCCGGGTGATGCTGGGCGGCGCGGTCGGCTCCTGGCTGGTGGTCAACCTGCCGATCATGCTGGCCAACTGGCGGGGCTGGTCGACCTTCTACGTGTTCAGCAAGCACCGCGGCGAGGACTACGGCTCGTTCTGGCTGATCCTGATGCAGCGCCGCGGCGCCGGGCTGGCCGACCTCGACGTCTACATCGGCGTGCTGATGGTGCTGGGCTGCCTGGCCATAGCGTGGCTCGGCTTCTCGGCCCCGCGCCGACCGCGCTTCGCCCAGCTGGCCTTCCTGGTGGTCGCGCTGTTCGTGCTGGTCAACAAGGTGTACTCGCCGCAGTACGCGCTCTGGCTGCTGCCGCTCGCGGTGCTGGCCCGGCCGTGCTGGCGGGACTTCCTGGTCTGGCAGGCCTGCGAGGTGCTCTACACCCTGGGCATCTGGTCCCACCTGGGCCTGGTCACCGGCTCCAAGCAGCACGGGATCGGCGAGGGCTGGTACCACTTCGCGATCGGGCTGCACCTGCTGGGCACCCTCTACCTGGTCGCCCTGGTGGTCCGCGACGTCCTCCACCCGGACCGCGACCCGGTCCGCTGGGACGGCAGCGACGACCCCTCCGGCGGGGTGCTGGACCACGCCCCGGACGTCGCCGTGCTGGGCACCGCCCGCCGGCTGCGCGAGGAGGAGAGCTACGCCGGGTACGCGCCGGCCGGCCCCGAGCAGTGGCTCAGCGAGCCCGGACTGTCGGAGCCGGCCGAAAAGGCCTAGCCGGCCGGAAAGGCCCGGCCGGTCGGAAAGGCCTGGCGGGTCAGCGGTCCACCACGCGGTCGAAGTGCGTGGTGGTGTGCCGGACCTGGAGACCGAGCTCCTCGCCGATCGCCGGGGGCTTGGTCTCCCCGTCCAGGAAGAGCAGCGAGACCTGCATGTGCGGCGGCTCGGCGAACCACAGCTGCTTGCCGGCCCAGTGGAACGGCGACTTGGTCTTGTTGACGGTCGCCAGGCCGGCCCGGGCGATGCCCTTGGCCCGCGCCCCCATGCTCTGGAGGTACTTGGGCGCCTCCAGGCCGATGCCGTGCGCGGTGCCGCCGGCGACCACCAGGATGTGGCCGTCGGAGGGCGCCGGGTGCTGGCGGTAGCCGTAGCGGTCGCCCTTCTGCAGCGGGGTGACGTCCAGGACGGTGGCCCGGACCTCCAGCGCGGCGTGGTCGCCGAGCCAGAGCCGGGTGCCGATCCGGGCCCGGAAGACCGTCTCCGGGTAGCGCTGGGCCAGCTGGTCCATGCCGGCCGCGCCGAGGTGGCTGACGAACACGGTGTGCACCGGGATGCCGGCCGCCCGGGCGGTGTCCACCCAGTACGCGACCTCCTCGATCGGGCTGGAGCCGTCCGGCCGGTCCATCGGCAGGTGCAGCGCCAGGCCCTCGAAGGCGACGCCCTCCAGCTCGGCGGCGACGGTGCGCAGGTCGGCCGCGCTCACGCCGTGCCGGCGCATGGTGGTCATGCACTCCAGCACCACCCGGGCACCGTGCAGCGAGCGCAGCGCGTCCACGCTGGCCACCGTCCGGATCACCCGGGCGTGCGGCAGCGGGAGCACCTCCTCGCCGACCCGGTACGGGGTGAGCACCAGCAGCTCGCCGCCGTACCACTCGGCGGCGTCGGCCGCCTCGTACGCGGTACCGACGGCGAGCACCCCGGTGCCCAGCAGCGTCGCCTCCTCGGCCAGCCGGTGGTTGCCCAGGCCGTAGCCGTTCCCCTTGGCGACCGGCACCAGGCCGGGGAACTCGGCGAGGACGGAGCGCTGGTGGGTGCGCCAGCGTTCGGTGTCGAGGTAGAGCGACAGCGTCATCGGGTCAGCCTCCTCAGCGGCGGGACATGTAGAGGTCGAGGGCCTTGTGCAGCAGCTTGTTGAGCGGGAAGTCCCACTCGCCGAGGTACTCGGCCGCCTGGCCGCCGGTGCCGACCTTGAACTGGATCAGGCCGAACAGGTGGTCGTTCTCGTCCAGGGTGTCACTGATGCCGCGCAGGTCGTACACCCCGCCGCCGAGGGCGTAGGAGTCGCGCATCATCCGCCACTGGATGGCGTTGGACGGCTTGACCTCGCGCTTGTGGTTGGCGGAGGCGCCGTAGGAGTACCAGACGTGCTCGCCGACCACCAGCATCGTGGTGGCGGCCAGCGGCTCGCCCTCGTGGTAGGCGATGTAGAGCCGCATGCGGTTCGGGTCCTCGGCCACCAGGGCCTTCCACATCCGCTGGAAGTAGGCCAGCGGGCGCGGGGTGAACTTGTCGCGCTCGGCGGTGACCAGGTAGAGCTGGTGGAAGATCGGCAGGTCGTCGTAGCCGCCCTGGTAGACCTCGACGCCGCTCTTCTCGGCCTTCTTGATGTTGCGGCGCCAGAGCTGGTTGAAGTTCTTGTGGATGTCGTCCAGCGAGCGGTTGGCCAGCGGCACCTGGAAGACGTAGCGGGGCTGGACGTCGCCGAAGCCGGCGCCGCCGTCCTCGCCCTGCAGCCAGCCGGCCTTGCGCAGCCGGTCGGCCACCTCGAAGGCGCGGGCCTCGTACCAGTCGGCCTCGACGTCGCGCAGGCGCTTGGCCTGCTTGCCGGCGATGGCCTCCTTGATGGTGGGGGCGTTCCAGCGGCGGATGACGATCGGCGGGCCCATCTTCACCGAGAACGCGCCCTGCGACTTGAGGTGCGCCAGCATCGGGGAGAGCCAGCGGTCGAGGTCGCGGTCGAACCAGTCGATGACCGGGCCCTCGGGCAGGTAGGCGAGGTAGCGCTTGAGCTTGGGCAGCTGGCGGTAGAGGACCAGACCGGCGCCGACGAGCTGGTCGGTCTCGTCGAACCAGCCGATCGACTCGGACCGCCACTCGGCCTTCACGTCGCCCCACGACGGCACCTGCATGTGGCTGGCCGAGGCGCGGCTCCTGATGAAGGCGAGGTGCTCCTCGCGGGTGATCGTCCTCAGGCGCAGGCTCATGTGCTCGGTGCTCCTCGTCGTCGGGCTGCGGTGGCCCAGGTTCTCGGGCTGACCTTATCGTCCGGGGTCCGGGCGCCCGTCGCTGCGGGCACGGCGGCGCCCCCGTCGGGTACCTGTCTCCTCTGCAGATACGCGACGGGGGCGGCGAGGGTTCCGGGCGGGCCCTGTGGGCTCGGTCCCAGCGGTGTGGTTCGGGGGCGTGCGAGGGGGCGCGGGGGCCCGGTTCAGCCCCAGAGACCGCCGCGGGCGATGCCGAGGTAGAAGCCGATCGCGGCGGCGCCGAGTGTGATCATCAGGACGAAGCGCTCGGCGGTGGTGACCGAGACGAACATGCCCCACAGGCCCGTGACGATGCCGAACAGGCCGGTCCACGAGGTCAGCAGGTGCAGGTTGTGGAAGAACGAGGTGGTGAAGGCGATCACGCCCAGCACGGCGGTGACGCCCACCAGGGCGTTCTCGCGGGGGTGCGGGTGGCCGTCGGTGTTCAGGGTGAGGGCGGGCATGCGGTGGACGGACTGTGCCATGGGTCCCACCTCCTGGCGTGGAGACGAACGGGCAGGAATCCCGTTCCGTCCAGATTGCGGTGCTTGGGTCGCTCTCACAACCCCTATGCGTTTTGTTCGGCCGTCCGGGTGCAGGTAGGCTGTGCCGTCTGCACTGGTGTAGTTGTGCCCCCTTTGCACCCTGTTCCGGGTGATGTCCGCTTCCGGGCGGAGCGGGGGCCGACTGTCCGACCCGGCCGCTACGGTGGGCCGGAGTCGTCACTGCTCCGGTGCCGACGCTACGCACAACCCTCCTGCCACGGAGAGACCGTGGCCGCTGAGTCCAAAGGAGGTGGGTTACTCATGCGTCACTACGAGCTGATGGTCATCCTCGACCCCTCGGTCGAGGAGCGCGCTGTCTCCCCCCTGATCGAGAACTTCCTCACCGTCGTCCGCAACGCGGGTGGCAAGGTGGAGAAGGTCGACACCTGGGGTCGCCGCCGTCTGGCTTACGAGATCAACAAGCAGTCCGAGGGCATCTACTCGGTCATCGACCTCAAGGCCACGCCTGAGGTCGTCAAGGAGCTCGACCGCCAGCTGGGCCTGAGCGAGTCGGTTCTGCGGACCAAGGTCCTGCGCCCGGACACCCACTGAGCCACCTCTGAGGCCTTCGGGTCTCGGGTAGCTCGCGTCCGCTGTTTCACGTGAAACAGCGGTGAACGGACATCTTCCCGAGAGGTCATCACCACCATGGCAGGCGAGACCGTCATCACCCTCGTCGGCAATCTCGTCGACGACCCCGAGCTGCGCTTCACCCCGTCGGGTGCGGCGGTCGCGAAGTTCCGCATCGCGTCCACCCCCCGCACCTTCGACCGTCAGACGAACGAGTGGAAGGACGGCGAGAGCCTCTTCCTCACGTGCAACGTCTGGCGGCAGCCGGCGGAGAACGTGGCCGAGTCGCTGCAGCGCGGCATGCGCGTCATCGTGCAGGGCCGACTGCGCCAGCGGTCTTACGAGACCAAGGAAGGCGAGAAGCGGACGGTCTTCGAGGTCGAGGTCGACGAGGTCGGTCCGAGCCTGCGCTCGGCGACCGCCAAGGTCACCCGGGCCAACCGGTCCGGCGGCCCCGGTGGCGGCTTCGGCGGCCAGCAGGGTGGCGGCCAGGGCGGCGGCAGCTGGGGTGGGAACTCCGGCGGCGGCGGCCAGCAGGGCGGCGGCAGCTGGGGTGGAAACTCCGGCGGCGGCCAGTCCGGCCCCTCCGACGACCCCTGGGCCTCCAGCGCCCCGTCCGGTGGAAACCAGGGCGGCGGCTGGGGTGCCCCGGCCGGCGGCGGTGGCGGCTACTCGGAAGAGCCCCCGTTCTAAGAGCTGACAGATTTCGTGCGGCCCGGCCGCCGGCG
>NZ_JBHVET010000570.1:0-5818 GCF_042802135.1 Kitasatospora sp. NPDC057512 | reverse complement strand
CGGCCGGGTCGCCGAGCATCTGGCGTGACGGCGGTTGAGCGCGTCGGTGGCCTTCATCCTCGGGAAGCACGTTCCGTTCACGATGCCAGTCGTCCTGCTGACCTTGCGAAACCGCTCGGTTGCCGGTTATGCGGAATCTCAGGCGCGGGGGCTCAAGGCGGTCGGAGCCTGGGACAGTGACTACGATCAGCTCCAGATGGAGTCGCTGCCCAAGGTGGCTTCGTTCGACGTGATCCGCGCTGCTCGGGAGGACCTTGAATGATCATCCCCACTCTCGACCTGACCGACGCCGACTGGCACAAGTCCGGTTACAGCAACAACGGGGGCAACTGCGTTGAGGTGGCACCCGGATACCCCGGCGTGATGCCCGTTCGCGACTCCAAGGCCCCGAACGGACCGGCCCTGATCTTCGCCGCCAACGCTTGGGAATCGTTCGTCACCGCTGTGCGCAGCGGCGAGTTCGGCGAAGTCTGAACCGAGGGCCTCCCCGGCCGGCACTGCTCCCGGAGCGTGCAGTAACACCTGGTCGGCCGGCCAGCTGCTCGGCTGGGTCCTCCCAGCCGAGCAGCTGACGTGACGGCGGGTCGGCGGACTGCCCGGCGCTCGGAGGTGCGGCCGTGATCTTGGTGCCGCCCAGTCCCGGGGTTCGGCCGCCCTATCCGTCCAGGTGGAAGCGGTCGGACATGTGGCGCAGCTTCTCGCGGGTGGCCGAGCGCTCGGCGTAGACGATCCTGCGCAGGGTGGCGCGGGCGATCGGGTGGTTGCGCACGAGCTGCGGGGCGGTCTTCTCCGCCGTCTCCAGGGCCTGGAGTGCCTTGTCACGGTTGCCGTCCCACAGCCAGGCGCGGGCGAGGTCCATGTGGTGGTGGCCCCGTCGGGAGGCCGGGAGGGCGGCGACCTTCGCCGGGTCGGCGCGCTCGTTGAGGATCAGGGCCCTGGCGTGGTCGCCCATCTCCAACTGGACCGACACCTCGTGGACTTGGACGTTACCGCTGGAGAAGGTCAGCGAGTGCCGGTCGAAGGGGGGCTCGACCCGGCTTCCGTCCATCAACTCGGCTGCCGCGTACGCGTGCCGGATGCGGTCCTCGGCCTCCGTCCGCCGGCCGGCGCGGGCGGCGGAGACGGCGGCGCGCAGGTGCATGGCGCCCCAAGCCCGTACGGCCAGGGGGTCGTTGGCGCGGTAGCGGTCCTCGACGAGGCGAAGCGCCTTGTCGGACAGTGCCAGGGCGTCGTCCCAGTCCGCCGTGGCCCACATGTCCCACACGCGCATCCAGTCCGCGACCGCCTCCATCACCGGGTCGCCGGACAGCCGGGCCGACCAGGCGGCCCGCTCGCAGGCCATGGCGATCAGCTCGGGGTGGCCGAGCGTGTGCGCGGCGGTGTGCGCGAACTTGCACTCGATCGCGTAGACCGCGAACGCCTCCTCGCGTTCACGGCCGGTGGACACCTCGGCCAGCGCACGCGCTTCGCGCAGCATGTCCGGAAGTACCTTCAGGATGGCCACGTTGGCGGCCGCGTCCCGGAGCCGGTGCAGGCGCTCCGTCTCGCGCCAGAGTTCCGCCGACGGCCGGGGCACGCCGTCGAAGACCGGCGTGAGGTCGTAGCGGCGAAGCTCCCGCAGGATGGCGGCGGCCGACACCTGCCACTGGTTCTCCGACGGCTTTCCCGCGACGAAGGGCCTCTGGATGAGGTCGTTGGGGTGGCAGTGCAGCGCCGCCGCGATCTGGTTGATGGTTCCTGCCCGGTCGAGCTCGATCGTGCCCTTCTCGACCTTCGACACCCAGACCTGGGTCCTGCCGGTCGCGGCGGCCAGGTCGGCCTGGGTCATGCCCAGCCGCAGCCGCGCCCGCCGCACCCGCTTGCCGATCGACTCCCGTTCCTCCAGCACAGCGGCCCTCCCGCGCTCGCGCCCGCCTGCCCGGTCCGTGAGGCCGCGGTACCGGTGGCACCAGGAAGCTACCGCGTTCCGGCGGGCCGCGTCACAGACCGGCTCGTCACGACGGCACCCGCGTGCCGGGCGGCACATCGGGCCGCCGGGCGAGCAGCTGGAGCAGGCCGGTGACCGCGACGCCTGCGACGATCTCCCGCCGGTCGATCATGCCCTGGATCCTGGAGATCGGGATCCACTCGATCCGGTCGGCCTCGTGGGTGTCCACCGGCGGTGCGATGTAGGTGGCGCCGTGGGCGAGGAACACGTGGTGTTCGGCGTTGCTCATGCCGCCGATGGGCTGGACGTAGGCGAGTGCCTCGACCTCGTCCACCTGCCAGCCGGTCTCCTCTCGCACCTCGCGGACCGCTGCGGCCTCGAGGGATTCCCCGTCCTCGACGATGCCGCTGGGAATCTCCCAGCTCCAGGTGCCCGTCGCGAAGCGGTGCCGCCACATCATCAGCACCTCGTTCCGGTCGTTGACCACGACGACGGCCGCGACCGGTGCGAACCGCACCAGGTGGTGCTCGTACCGGGCCCTTCCGAGCGGCTCGACGTCGACCAGGTCGAGCCGGACCCACGGGCTGGTGTAGACGGGACGGCTGCCGTGGACGGTCCACTCACTGCTCACTCGTACCTCACGGTCTCGGCGGGGCAGCTCAGCTCGCTGCGGCGTTGAACTTGGCGATCAGGTCCGGGAGTTCCGCCAGCGAGTCGATCCGGAACGTCGCCTGCCCTGCGGCCGGGTCGTACTGCTGGATCCAGCCCCACGGGCCGCGCCGGATCAACGCCGTCCGCATCCCGGCCGCCCGGGCGGGGAGCACGTCGTTGTCGAGCCGGTCACCGACGTAGAGGATCTCGTGCGGCTCAGCGGGTGCCGCCTCGGCGACGCGCTCGAAGAAGGCGGGGTCCGGCTTGCTCGCGCCCCAGTCGTCAGAGGTGCCGATCAGGTCGACGTCGCCCGTGAACAGCCGGCGAAGGATCACCCCGGACCGCACGGTCTGGTTACCGGCGATCGCCAACCACACACCGTCCGAGCGCAGTTGAGCGAAAGCACCCCGAACGTCCGGGTAGAGGTCCTCCTCACCGAAGGTCTCCGCCCGGCCGACAGCCGCCCGCTTCTCGCGCTCCTCATAAAGGTCGAAACCGGGAGCAAAGACCTGGAACGTCTCCCGGTAGTCCCGGCCCTGCGCGATCACCGCGCCGAGCTGGGCCACGAACGTGTGCCTCGGCACACCCAACCAGTCGGCCCAGGTACCGTACTCCCGGGTCTCGTCGACCAGGCACTCCCCGACGTCGAACACCACAGCCTTGATCGTCACGACCGCAGCCTAATGCGACCAGGACGTTCCCTGGACGGCCTCGGGGTCGGTGACGACGATTTGACGACGGAGCTGTACACGGACGCGGTGGCCGCGGCTCGCACCTGACGGTTCGAGGACTGTGGGAGAAAGGGCATGACATCCGGCGGACGGCCCCGGCGGCGGAGGTGGCAGGCCATGCCCAGGCGTGACTACGAGGACGACCCGAACGCCCCCACCGCGAACTCGCTGGTCCCGGCCGCCTCCGTCGTCGTGGTCGACGACGCCGGCCGCGTCCTGCTCCAGCGCCGCACCGACAACGGGATGTGGGCGCTGCCCGGCGGCCGGATGGACATCGGGGAGTCGATCGCCGGGTGCGGCATCCGCGAGACGCGCGAGGAGACCGGCATCGACGTCGAGATCACCGGGATCGTCGGCACCTACACCGACCCGGGCCATGTCCTCGCCTACGACGACGGCGAAGTCCGCCAGGAGTTCTCCGTCTGCCTCCTCGGATGCCCGGTCGGCGGGGAGCTGCGGGTGTCCGACGAGTCCCACGAGGTCGCCTGGTTCACCCCGGCCAAGACGGACGGGCTGGCGATGGTGGCGAGTGTCCGCAAGCGGCTGACCGACTGGCGCTCCGGGGCGATCCCCGTGGTGCGATAGTCCCTTCCTTCCCCGGTTCAGAAGCGGAGCACCTGTCCCATGCCAGAGCAGGAACGCGTCATCCGGATCCGCCGCCCCTACCTCGACCTGATCGCCGCCGGCACCAAGACCATCGAGGTACGCGTCGGCTACCCCAGCATGCGCAGGATCCGCCCGGGGCAGACCCTCGTCTTCGAATCCGGCGACGCCCACTGCCGCACCTGCGTCACCGGCGTCGCGGAGTACCCCAGCTTCGACGCCATGCTCGACGTCGAGGACCCGGAGGCGATCGGCTCCGAGGGAATGAGCCGCACCGAACTCCTCACCGCCTGCCGCGAGATCTACCCGCCGGAGAAGGAGCAGCTCGGCGTCCTCGCGATCCACCTTCGACTCACCCCATAACCAGGGATCGAAGGTGCTGCGCAGGAAGTCGGCCGGGCGACTCTGCTGGCGAAGTATTTGATCTAGGTCAGGCTCAGGCCGCTGTTGGGATGCCGTGTTGGGTGCAGAGTGTGTGGATGCGGGTGGGGCGGCGGCTTGGTCTGGTGGTGGTGTCGAAGTGGGCGCCGAGTCGGCAGATGTTGATCGCCATGCCGATGAGGACGTTCTGGAGGTGGGTTTTGGCGAGGCCCCGGTAGCGGGATCGTCGCAGGCCAGGGCCTCGGACCGCTTGTGAGATCGTCGCTTCGATGCCGGCGCGGGCCCGGTAGGCCTCGCGCCATCGGGGCGTGTCCTGTTCGGTCTGCATCCGCATCCTGGCGGTGTGGATGGGTTCGGGGTGGATCTCCAGGCTGCGGCCGAGGTGCGGAGCGGCGGTGGTGCACTGGGCGCGGATGGGGCAGGGGCGGCAGTCGGTGCGGGAGAAGGCGACGCGGATCAGGCCGTTCTTCTTGGGCCGCATGGAGATGCTGGTGGCTCCGGCGGGACAGCGGGTGACGCCGCTGTGCCAGTCGACGTGGAAGTCCTTGGGGGTGAACGTGCCGTCGTGGGCGCCTCGGCCGGTCCGGACCGTGACGGGGGCGACGAGGGTGATACCGCGCTCGAGTGAGGCGCCGATGTTCGGCCCGCTGGGGTAGCCGGAGTCGAGCAGGTGCTCGCCGGGTTTCAGGTCCCGGGCGATGAGTCTGTCCTGGACGGGGGTGACTGCCGTGACGTCGGGTTCGGTGGCGGGGGTGGTGTGGACGTCGGTGACCAGGCTTGGTAAGTCCTCGTCGCAGGACTCGGTCAGGTGGGACTTGGAGCCGGTCCACTCCACGCTGTCCGCTCCGGGCCGGCCTTTGGTGCTGTAGCGGGCGTCGGGATCGTGGGGCGAGCGCACGCGCTGTGCGGAGGGCGGCAGTTCCTTCGTGTCCCGGTAGCGCAGTCGGCCGGTGGCGGTGGCCTCGAAGTGCTGGTCCCACAGCTCGCGCAGGATTTTGACCTGCGGGAGGCCGTTCATCCACGCGGCGTCGGGGTCCGTGTCGATGGCGGCGGTCAGGCTCTGCCCGTCGGCGCCGATCTGCTCGGCGAGCCTGGTCGCGGAGGAGTTCTTGCGGCGCAGGAGCCGGCTGGTCTCGACCTTGCGGCCGTAGCGCTCGTCCCAGCCCTCCCTCAGGAGCGGCACGATGAAGCCGGGGCTGGTGCGGGCGATCTCCTCCAGGGCCGCGCGCAGGGCCTCGCCCAGGCACTCGATCCGGTTCAGGGTCCGCACGCAGGCCAGGACGTGGGTGGAATCGGTGCGCTGACGCCCGCCCGAGCGCACCAGGCCGGCGCTCTTGAGGCGCTCCAGCATCACGGTCAGCAGCGCGTCCGCCCGGTCGCCCGCCACCAGGCGGGCCCGGAACTCGCACAGCACACTCGCGTCGAAACCGGTGTACTCCAGCTCCAGTCCCAGCGCGTACTTCCAGGAGATCCGGTCCGCCACCGCGACCGCGGCGTCCCGGTCGGAGAGGTTGTGCAGGAACTG
>NZ_JBHVET010000569.1:0-5819 GCF_042802135.1 Kitasatospora sp. NPDC057512 | reverse complement strand
GGCCCGGACCGGCCACCGCCCCGCCGCCCGCCGGGTCCGCCGTCCCCCCGCCGGCGCCGGTCTCCGCCGCGCCCGCCGCCCCGGCCCCCGCCCCCGCTGGGGGCCAGAGCCCGGCCGCGCCCGCGCCGACCTCCGCCGCCCCCGACCGCCCCGCCCCCGGCGAAACGGCCACCCCCACGGCGCCCGCGACCCCGACGCAGTCCGCCCAGCCCACGCCGCAGCCGAAACCGCCACTGCCCGCCGAGGCGCGGATCACCGGCACCAACGGCGTGCTGGACAACTACTCCTCCAACGACCGGGACGGCAACACGGTCGGCACCTACTTCGCCAACGGCACGGCGGCGCAGCTCTGGCGGCTGGACCGGGTCGCCGACGGGATGTACTACCTGCGCAACGCCTCCAGCAACTTCACCAAGGTGCTGGACCAGGACCGCAGGAGCGGACTGGTGCAGATCTGGACGAGCCCGCCGGCCGACTGGAACCAGGTCTGGGCCATCGCGCAGGCCCCGGGCGGCTACCGGATCGCCAACGTCGCCACCCAGCTGTGCCTGACGTCCGAGGGGATCGGCGTCGGCGCCCACGTGGAGGCCTGCACGGGCGCGCAGAACCAGGTGTGGACGTTCAGCTGACCCGCCGGGAGCCGGACGCCGAGCCGCCGGCCGGGCCTCCGGCGGGTCAGGCCGGCAGCCAGGACGGCCACTGCCGGCGCGGCCGGACGGCGGGCCGGGCCGGGCCGATCAGCTCGCGCAGCCGGGCGGCCTCGGGGGAGCCGAGGGAGGCCAGGATGTCGTAGGCCTCCGACCGGCAGGCCCGGGCCGCCTCCCCGGCCGCCTCCCCGGCGGGTTCCGCCCGGTCGGCCTCCCCGGCGGTGCCCCCGGCGGCTTCGCGGTCGGCGAGCGCGTCGCCGAGCGCGGCCAGGGCCAGCCCCCGCCCCCGGCGGTCGCCGTCGAGCGTCAGCACCTCCACCGCCCGGCCGGCCGCCGCCACCGCCTCCTCGCCGCGCCCGACGGCGCGCAGCGACTCGGCGAGCCGCAGCAGCGTCCGGCCGGTGCGGCGCCGGTCGTCCGGTCGCAGCAGGGACAGGGCGTTGCGGTGGTGGTGCAGGGCCTGCTCGTACTCGCCGCGGTCGTGGGCGATCGTCCCCAACGAGTCCAGGGCGAGCGCCTGCAACTCGTGGTCGGCGAGCTCGTGGCAGATCAGCAGGGACTGGTCGACCACCCGCACCGCCGCCTCGGACCGGCCGAGACCGGTGAACGCGCCCGCCAGGTTGAGCAGTTCGGCCGCCACCGAGCGCCGGTCGCCGAGCCGCTCCCACACCGAGATCGCCGCCGTGAAGCCGTCGACGGCGTCGCCCGGCCGGCCGACCTGGGCGAACAGGGCGGCCAGCGAGGCGTGGGCCAGGGCGAGCAGCGGCCCCGGCAGGTCGTGGGCGGTGCACAGGTCGCGGGCCCTGAGCAGCTCGGCGAGGGCCGCGGGTTCGGAGCCGACCTCGGTCAGCAGCCGTCCGAGCACCAGCCGGGCCCTGACCTCGCCCGTCCGGTCGCCCGCGCGGACGGCGGCCTGGAGCAGCACCTTGGCCGCGTGCCCGAGCGGCCGGGTGGCCTGGCCGGTCTCGCACAACAGGACGTAGCCGAGCAGCAGTTCGGCCGCCAGGTCGAGCCGGGGCGGCTCGGGGAGGGCGGCGTACTGGCCGACCAGCGCGCCGATGCCGTGGTAGTCGCCGCGGCCGTGGGCCGCCGCCGTACCGGAGCCGCCGGTCCGGGCGGCGGCGCCGGTGAACGGCAGGGCGGCGCGGGCGGCGCCCGGGCCGAGGGCCGCGACGGTCTCGGTGTGGTGGCGGGCCACCAGGCGGGTGAGGACGGCGGCCGGCCGGTCCTCCTCCGGGCCCGCCTCCTCCGGGGCGAGCTGCAGGGCGAAGGCGCGCAGCAGGTCGTGGTACCGGTAGCGGTCCGGCGGCGCCGTCTCCAGCATCGAGCAGTCGACCAGCGACTCGGCCAGCTCCTCGGCCTCCCGCTCGGGCAGGCCGAGCACCGCCGCGATCGCGCCCGGCGACAGGTCGGGCACCTCCGGCACCGCCAACAGGCGGAAGGCCCGGGCCTGTTCGGGCGTCAGCTGGTCGTAGCCGAAGCGGAACGCCGACTCGACGGCGAGGTCCCCGGCGCGCAGCACGTCCAGCCGCCGGCGGTCCCCGGCCAGCATGTCGAGCAGCCGCGCCATGGACCAGCCCGGCCGGCAGGCGAGGCGCGCGGCGAGGATCCGTACGGCCAGCGGGAGGTGGCCGCAGAGCCGCACGAGCTCCCCGGCCGTGTCCGCCTCGGCCCGCAGCCGCTGCCCGCCGACCACCCGCCCGAGCAGGCCCAGGGCCTCCTGCGGGGCGAACGCGGCCAGCTCGACGACGTGCGCGTTGGGCAGCGCACCGAGCCTGGCCCGGCTGGTGACGAGCACCGCGCAGCCGGCCCGGCCGGGCAGCAGCGGCCTGATCTGCTCGGCGTCCCGGGCGTTGTCGAGGACCACCAGCACCCGCCGGCCCGAGAGCAACGAGCGGAACTGGGCGGAGCGTTCGGCGAGCCCGGGCGCCAGCCCCTCCGCCGGCACGCCCAGGGACCGCAGGAAGGCGCCCACCGCCTCCTCGGGCCGGGTCGGGCGGCCGTCGGCCCCGTGCAGGTCCAGGTAGAGCTGGCCGTCGGGGAAGTCCGCGGCCAGCGTGTGCGCGACGTGGACGGCCAGCGCCGTCTTGCCCACGCCGCCCAGCCCCGACACCGTCGCCACCGGCATGGTGCCGGGGGAGAGCAGGACGGCCCGCAGCGCCTCGGTCTGCGCTTCGCGGCCGGTGAAGTCGGCGAGGTCGGCCGGGACCTGGGTCGGCCGGACCGCCTCCGGGTACGGCGCACGGGCCGCGGCCTCGGCTGTGGCGGCGCCGGGCCAGGGCGAGGCGGGCCGGGCCGCTGCCGGTGCGGGCGTGGACACGGGCCCGGGCACGGGCCCGGACGCGGGCGCGGGTGCCACGAGCGCGGCGTCGGCCACCAGGATCCGGCGCTGCAGCTCGCGCAACCCGGGCCCGGCCGAGACGCCGAGCTGCGCCCGCAGCCGCCGGTCCGCGGCCCGGTACACGCCCAGGGCCTCGGCCTGCCGACCGGTCCGGTAGAGGGCGAGCATCAGCAGTTCGGAGAACCGCTCCCGCAGCGGGTACTCGGCCACCACGGCGGTCAGTTCGGCGACGGCCTCGCCGGACGGCCCGGCCTCGACCTCGGCCTCCAGACAGGACTCCAGGACGGTCACCCGGCGTTCGGCCCACTCGCCGCGCTGCCGCTCGGCGTACGGGCCGGGCAGCCCGGTCATCGGCTCGCCCCGCCACAGGGCCAGCGCCGAGCGGAGTACGGCGGCGGCGCGGGCGGGCTCCCCGCCGGCGCGCAGCCCCCTCGCCTCGCCGAGGAGCTCCTCGACCCGGTGGGTGTCCAGCCCCCCGAGGTCCAGGGCGAACAGGTAGCCCCCGCTGAGCGTGGTCGGCGCGGCGGGCCCCAGGACGCGGCGCAGGCGGTGGACGTACGTCCGGATCACGGCGGAGGGCTTGGCGGGCGGATCCCCGCCCCACAGGTCGTCGACGAGCTGACCGGTCGACACCGGGTGGTTGGCCCTCAGCAGCAGCGCGAGCAGCAGGCTCCGCTGCTGCGGCGATCCGAGCGCGAGCTCGCCGCCGTCCCGCCACCCCCGCAGCGGCCCCAGCACCGCGAACCGTAAACCACCCACCGGCCAATCCCCCTCCGCCCGCACACGATCCCCCGGGCGCGCATTGTACCGACCGCATCACCCCTGGTCAGGGACGAGGCCCCGGAGCGCCGGGACGGCCCCGGGGTACCCTGGCCGCCGGACCGGGAGCGAGGGGGAGGGCGTGACGCACGCGACGGCACCGGACGGCACCCGCATCGCCTACCAGCTCCAGGGCGAAGGGCCGCCGCTGGTCCTGCTGGCGGGCCAGGCCAACGACCACCACTGGTGGGACGCGGTCCGCGCCGACTTCCACCCCGCCCGCGCCACCCTCACCCTCGACTACCGCGGCACCGGCGGCAGCGACAAGCCCGAAACCCCGTACAGCACCGAGCTGTTCGCCCGGGACGTCGTCGCCGTCCTCGACGACCTCGGCATCGACCGGGCCGACGTCTACGGCACCTCCATGGGCGGACGGGTGGCCCAGCAACTCGCCGCCCGCCACCCGCACCGGGTGGGCGCCCTGGTCCTCGGCTGCACCTCACCCGGCGGCCCGCACGGCGTCGAACGCGGCGCCGACGTCCGCCGCGCCCTGGCGCAACCCGACCCCGAGGCCGCGCGACAGGCCCTGCTGGAGCTGATGTACACCCCCCGGTGGCTCGACTCCCACCCCGGCCCGCACCACACCCTCGGCGACCCCGCCATGCCCGCCCACGCCCGCCGCCGCCACCTCGCGGCCAGCAACCGGCACGACGCCTGGGACCTCCTGCCGGCGATCGGCGCCCCCACCCTGGTCCTCCACGGCGCCGACGACCTGCTCAACCCCGCCGCCAACGCCCCCCTGCTCGCCGCCCGCATCCCCGGAGCCCGCCCGCACCTGATCCCCGGCGCCCGGCACGCCTACTTCGAGGAGTTCCGCACCACCGCGAGCCCCCTCGTCCTGGACTTCCTCACCACCGACCCGCACCGGCCGTAGGCCACGGGCAAGCGGAAGGACCGGTTTCGGCCAGTCGTGTCGCCGGTGGATACAACCGATCACATCTTCGGCATGCTGACCGCTCACGTTGTCCGGACACACGACAAGGGGAGAAGGCCATGCGTCGAATCGCGGCTCTGGGGGCGGGTGCGGCACTGCTGGTGGCCGCCGGTGTGATGGCGGCGCCGACCGCCTCGGCGACCTCGTACTGCAGCACCACCCAGGGGACGAACTGGGGCTCGGTGAGCTGTCAGACCACCGCCACCAAGAACCACTGGCAGCTGGTGCTGGTCTGCAACAACGACAACGTCAAGGGCAACCAGACGACGGTCTACGGCCTCTGGCACATGGGCAACGGCAGCGACACCCTCTACTGCCCGACCGGCTACAGCGCGGCCTACACCAAGGTCAACAACGACAACTGACCCGCCGGGCCCGGGAGTCGGCTGCTCGGTCGCCGGGCCCGCCGCCGCCCGCGGTGGGCCCGGCGACCGAGCAAGCCCGTACAGTCCCGGCCATGACCGACACCACCGCGCCGTGGCGCGAACTCGAACGCACCACCGTCTTCAGCAGGTTCGGGCGGTCCGTCGACCGCGTCGGGTTCGAGCTGCCCGACGGCAGGCGGGACGAGTTCTACCTCAAACGCGAGGGCCCGGCCGGCGCGGTGCTCGCCCTCACCCCCGACCGGCGCGTCATCCTCGCCCGCCAGTACCGGCCCGGCCCCGACCGCGTGCTGTACGAACTGCCCGGCGGCCTCCTGGACCCCGGCGAACAGGCGGCGGACGCCGCCGCCCGCGAACTGCTGGAGGAGACCGGCTACCGGGGCGAGGTCCGCGCCGCCGGATCCTACTGGCTGGACGCCTACTCCGACGTCCGCCGCTACGCCTTCGTCGCCACCGACTGCGTCAAGGTCGCCGAACCGCGCCCGGAGCGCAACGAGTTCATCGACGTCACCACCGTCGACCTGGAGGAGTTCCGCACCCGCGTCCTGCGCAGCGGCGAGATGACCGACACGGCCGCCGCCTACCTCGCCCTGGACGCGCTGGGTCTGCTGTGAGCCGGGCGAGGAAACGGCAGGCCGCCTACCCCTCTGCCCGGGCAGAGGGGTAGGCGGGACGGCCGAAGCCCAGGCCCGGAC
>NZ_JBHVET010000568.1:0-5831 GCF_042802135.1 Kitasatospora sp. NPDC057512 | reverse complement strand
GCACCGATCGGTGCCGGGCGCCCGCGCGTATCCGGAGCCGAATCCGGAAATGACCGGAAAACCGGTTTCGAAGGTCGAACCGGCGTTCCAGGAAACGCATTCCCCGGGGCATTCGAAAAAGCGTGCAATTGACCCCGGCGCCATTTCTGGATGGGATGTGGATCTCCCTTCCGAAGGGCTCCCACCACCATGCCTGTGCTCACCCGGCTGGTCCTGCCGCACGCCGCCCCCCGGGTGGCCGCCGACCACCCCGCCGCCGACGAGGACGTCGCCTTCGGCCTGCTGCGCGCCCGCTGGCACGGCCGCGGCCTGGAGCTCACCGGCTTCGCCCGCCCGGACGACCAGGACACCGGCCGGCCCGGCTCCGCCTGGACCTGGCTGACCCTGCGCCACCAGAACCGCTCCCAGCCGCCGCTGCACCTGCGCTCCCGCCCCCGCCGGCTGCCCGAGGTCACCGACGACAGCGCCCAGTCCGAGCACAACCACGACTGGTCCGGCTTCACCGCCCTGATAGCCCCCGGCCGGCTGCGCCGCGGCGGCCACTGGCTGCTCGGCGACTGGCGCATCGAGGCCACGCTCTTCACCCGACCCCGCCCCGCCCGGGTGCGCCGCCGCTACGGCGCCCTCGCCCCGCACTGGTGCGGGTCCGGCGAGTACCCGCCGGCCCACTGGGTGGACCGCGACGTCCGGCTCCAGCCGTTCTTCGCCGACGGCCGGCTGCACCTGCGGCTGGAGCGCCCGGCCGTCCTGATCACCCGGGCCGCCCCCGCCCCCGACGGCCTGGACCTGGACGGGGTCGCCGACACCTGCCCCTCCGGCACCGTGCTGCGGCTGCGCCACCGGGAGAGCGAGGCGGTGGTCGAGCGGCCGCTCGCCCGCACCGGCAACACCTTCACCGTCCGGGTGCCGTACCGGCCGTTCACCGCCGACGGGCGGGGCGGCGGCCGGCTGGAGCACTGGGACGCCGAACTCCTGTACCCCGACGGCGCCGCCGTACAGCCCTGCCTCGACGAGCGCGGCGGCCCGGTGGCCGGCCAGCACCCGCTGCCCGGAGCCCCGGACCGGGTGCTCTACCTCAAGCACCTCGCCGACGGCCGGCTCCAGCTCTGCGTCCAGCCCGCGGCCGGCCTGGTCGACCGGATCGCCGTACGGGACGGCGGCTTCGAGCTGTCCGGCCACTGCCCGGGCCCGGCCGCGGCGCTGGAGCTGGTGCTGCGGCACCCCGGCTCCGCGAGCGAGGTCCGCACCCCGGTCGGCACCAGCCCGGACGGCCGCTTCCGGGCCCGGGTGCCCGCCACCCGGACCGGCTCGGACGGCGTCGCGCTGCCGCTGCGCAAGGGCGTCTGGGAGGCCGCGCTGGAGCCGGTCGGCCGCCCCGGGGACGGCCGGCCGCTGCTGGCCGCCCCCGCCGCGCTGTCCGCCGTCCCCGCCGCCACCACCGTCGGCGGCAAACGGATCCTGCTGCAACGCCGGTGGCACGACACCCTGGTGGTGGACTCCACCCCGGTGCTCACCGCCACCGAGCGCAGCGCCTGGACGCAGCACCGGCTGCGCACCGAGCGCTACCCGGCCGCCCGCCGCGCGCCGCTGCGCGAGGCGGTGCTGTACGACGTGTTCGGCGGCCGCGGCTACGCCGACTCACCGCGCGCGGTGCACGCCGAACTCGCCCGCCGGGACGGCCGGTTGGAGCACCTGTGGGTGGTCGACGACGCCCAGGCCGAGCTGCCGCCCGGGATCGTCCCGGTCCGGAGCTGGAGCCCGGAGTGGTACCGCGCGCTGGCCACCTGCCGGTACCTGGTCGGCAACACCCACTTCCCGGACTTCCTGGAGCGCCGCCCCGGCCAGGTCGTCGTGCAGACCTGGCACGGCTCCCTGCTGAAGCGGATCGCCCACGACGTCGAGAGCCCCTGGCTGGCCGACCGCGGCTACCTGCGGGCGCTCGACCGGGAGACCCCGCAGTGGAGCCTGCTGCTCTCCCCCAGCCCGTTCGCCACCCCGATCCTCCGGCGCGCCTTCCGCTACGGCGGCGAGCTGCTGGAGTCCGGCTACCCGCGCAACGACGTGCTCGCCCGTCCGGACCCGCGGACCGCCGCGGCCGTCCGCCGCCGGCTCGGCGTCCCCGAGGGCAGGCGGATCGTGCTGTACGCGCCGACCTGGCGCGAGGACCAGCAGCGCGGCGACGGCGACGGGTTCCGGCTCGACCTGCGGCTGGACCTCGACCACGCCCGGCGCCTGCTCGGCGCGGACCACGTGCTGCTGGTCCGTCCGCACGCGCATGTGCGCGAGCCGCTGCCCGGCGCGGGCGACGGCTTCCTGTACGACTGCGGGGACTACCCCGACCCGCAGGAACTGCTGCTGGTCGCGGACGTGCTGGTGACCGACTACTCGTCGATCATGTTCGACTTCGCCATCACCGGCCGCCCGATGTACTTCTTCACCTACGACCTGGAGCACTACCGCGACACCCTGCGCGGCTTCTCCTTCGACTTCGAGTCGGACGCCCCCGGCCCGCTGGTGCCGACCTCGGCCGAACTGCTCGGCGCGCTGCGCGAACTGGCCGACGGCGACGGCGGACCGCCGCCCGGCCACGCCGAGCGCTACCGGCGCTTCCGGGCCGAGCACTGCGCGCTGGACGACGGCGGCGCGGCCCGCCGGGTGGTCGACCGGATGCTCGAACTCGGCGGCCGGGAGGGCTAGGACACGCCCTGGGACACGCTCCGGAGCACGCCCCGGTTCACCCGAACGGGTAGCTCCGCCAGGGCCGCCAGACCTCGTCCGCGTCGAAGCGGGAGAGGCCGAAGCCCGGCACCGGGAAGTCCGCCCGGAAACCGCGCGCCTGCTCGTACGCCTGGTCCAGCACGTCCTCCGGCAGGCCGTGGGCGACCGTCACGTGCGGGTGGTACGGGAAGGCCAGCTCGCGGGCCAGCGGGCCGGAGCGGACGTCCGCCTCCAGCAGCCGGCACTCCTGCGCGCCCTCCTCGACCCGGACGTACACCACCGGGGAGACCGGGCGGAAGGTCCCGCTGCCGCGCAGCAGCATCCGGAACGGCCGGTGCGCGGCCGCCACCGCGGCCAGGTGCTCCTCGATCTTCGGCAGCTCCCCGGCGGGCACCTCGGTCGGCGGCAGCAGGGTGACGTGCGTGGGTATCGACCGGGCCAGCGGATCGCCGTGCCCGGCCCGGGCGTCCTGGATCGCCGTGCCGTACGGGTCCGGGACGCTCACGGACACGCCGATGGTGACGACCTCGGGGAGGCCGTCACCACCGGGCAGGGGTGTGAGGGGATTCACCGCTTGGCGGCCGGGAGGAAGCCGATCCGGTCGTACACCGTCTCCAGCGTCACCGACGCCACCTCGCGGGCCTTCTCGGCGCCGATCGCCAGCACCCGGTCCAGCTCGGCCGGGTCGTCCAGGAACAGCCGGGTGCGCTCCTGGAAGGGGGTGACCCACTCGGTGAACAGCTCGGCCAGCTCGGTCTTCAGGGCGCCGTACATCTTGCCCTCGAAGTGCGCGACCAACTGCTCGACCGACTGGCCGCTGAGCGCGGAGTGGACGCGCAGCAGGTTGGAGACGCCCGGCTTCTCCTCCTCGTCGTAGGAGACGACGGTGCCGGTGTCGGTGACGGCGCTCTTGAACTTCTTGGCGCTGGCCTTCGGGTCGTCCAGCAGGCTCACCAGGCCCTTGGGCGAGGAGGCCGACTTGCTCATCTTGACGGCCGGGTCCTGGAGGTCCTGGATCTTCGCCGTCTCCTTGAGGATGTACGGCTTCGGCACCGTGAGGGTCCGGCCGTAGCGGGTGTTGAAGCGCTCGGCGATGTCGCGGGTGATCTCCACGTGCTGGCGCTGGTCCTCGCCGACCGGGACGGCGTCCGCCTGGTAGAGCAGGATGTCCGCGATCTGGAGGATCGGGTAGGTGAACAGGCCGACCGTGGTGCCCTCGGCGCCGTACCGGGAGGACTTGTCCTTGAACTGGGTCATCCGCGAGGCCTCGCCGAAGCCGGTGAGGCAGTTCATCACCCAGGCGAGCTGCGCGTGCTCGGGCACGTGCGACTGGACGAAGAGCGTGCAGCGGTCCGGGTCCAGGCCCGCGCCGAGCAGCTGGGCGGCGGAGACCCGGGTGTTCTCGCGCAGCGTCGCCGGGTCCTGGGGCACCGTGATCGCGTGCAGGTCGACGACCATGTAGAAGGCGTCGTTGTCCTTCTGCAGGTCGACCCACTGGCGCACCGCGCCCAGGTAGTTGCCGAGGTGGAACGAGCCGGAAGTGGGCTGGATGCCGGAGAGCACCCGGGGACGGTCCTTGACCGGACCAGTGACCGCTGCGTTGACCATGCGGGCCATTGTTCCAGTTCCACCGACCGCTCAGGAAACCTCCGCCCCCGCAGGCTCGGCCAGTGTGACCGCACTCACCCCCACCCGGGCGATCCGCCGGCCCTCGACCTTGGCCACCGTCAGCAGCACCCCGCCGCCGCCCTCGACGGGAACCCGCACCTGGTCGCCGTCCCGGGGCAGCCGGCCGAGCGCGGCGACCAGACAGCCGGCCACCGTCTCGTACGGGCCCTCGGGCAGGGTGACGCCGGTCTCCTCGGCGAAGTCGCCGAGGTTGAGCAGACCGTCCAGCTCCATGCCGCCGCCGGCCAGCCGTCGGGTGGGGGCGGCCGCCGGGCTGTCGTACTCGTCCCGGATCTCGCCGATCACCTCCTCGACCAGGTCCTCCAGGGTGACGATCCCGGCGGTGCCGCCGTACTCGTCCACCACGATGGCCAGGTGGTGGCCCTCCCGGCGCATCTCGCCCATCGCCTCCAGCACCCGCTTGGTGCCGGGCAGCAGCTTCACCGGGCGGGCCAGGTCGCGGACCTTGACGGCCTGCTCGCCGCGCGCGCCGTACAGGTCGCGGACGTGGACGAAGCCGACCACCGCGTCGGCGCTGCCCTCGACCACCGGGTAGCGCGAGTGCGGCGAGGTGTCGGCCTGGTGCCGGACGGCGGCCAGCGGGCGCTCGGCGTCCAGGAAGGTCACCTCGGTGCGCGGGACCATCACCTCGCGCAGCTGGCGCTCCCCGGCGGAGAACACGTCGGCGATCAACGCCCGTTCGTCGCTTCCGAGTTCGGTGTTGGCGGCGACCAGGCCGCGCAGCTCCTCGGAGCTCATCGAACCGCGGCCCGCCGTCGGATCGCCGCCGAGCAGTCGGACCATCAGATTGGTGGAGTGGCCGAGCAGCCAGATCACCGGCCGCAGCACCACCGACATCACGTCCACCACCGGGGCGGCGACGACCGCGATGGACTCGGCGCGCTGCAGGCCGATCCGCTTGGGGGTCAGCTCGCCCAGCACCAGCGAGGCGTAGCTGATCACCAGGGTGAGGCCGACCAGGGCCACCGCGGCGGCCACGCCCTCGGACAGCCCGGCCCGGACGAACAGCGGGGCGACCTTTCCGGCCAGGGTGTCCGCACCGAAGGCGGCGGACAGGAAGCCCATGCAGGTCACCCCGACCTGGACGGCGGCCAGGAAGCGGTTGGGGTCGGCGGCCAGGTGCGCGGCCCGGGCCGCGCGGCGGGTGCCGTGCGCCTCCAGCGTCCGGATCTGGCCCTCGCGCAGCGAGATCAGCGAGATCTCGGCGACGTTGAACAACCCGCCCAGCAGGATGAAGACGAGGACGAGCGCGGCGTCCCCGAGTGTTTCGTTCACAGCGGGCCAGTGTAGGACGGCCGGTACCGGCCGGGGCCGGACACGACGGTGGCGCCGTGCAGCAGCGGGCGGGCGCCGGCCGCTATCGCCCGGTCGACCTCGGCGGTGACGGACTCGGGCTGGGAGGTGTTGATCAGGGGGCCGAGCTG
>NZ_JBHVET010000567.1:0-5847 GCF_042802135.1 Kitasatospora sp. NPDC057512 | reverse complement strand
GTCGGAGCGGGTGGGTCAGGAGATGTGCAGCGTGGCGGTGGCGCCCGCCGTGGGCGAGGCCGTCGGGGACGGCGAAGCCGTGGGGTAGGCGGTCGGGGAGGCAGTGGGTGAGCCGGTGGGGGAGACCGAGGGCGAGGCCGACGGGGAGGCCGAGGCGGAGGCCGTCGGCGAGCCCGAGGCGGGCGGGGTGGGCAGCGTGTAGACGTTGTTCGGCGAGACGATCTGGGTGATCGCCCGCGCCAAGAACGTCGAGGGCTCCGAACCGTCGTGCAGGATGTCGGTGTTGAGCATGATGGACAGGCTGGCCTGCGCCTGCGGCAGGTAGAGCACCACGCTCTCGTACCCGGGCAGCGAGCCGTTGTGGCCGATCCACCCGTGGGTGGTGAACACCCCGAAGCCGTAGCCGAGGTCGGGGGTCGGCCCGGTGGCCTTGGTCTTCAGCCGCTCCGCCTGGGTGGCGGGCTTGAGCAGCGGTTCGCCGGTGGCCAGCACCTTCGACCAGGTCCGGAAGTCGGTGATGGTGGAGATCGCGGCGCCGGCCGCCCAGCCCCAGGACGGGTTCCAGGTGGTGGCGTCCTCGACCGCGCCGGTGAGCGTCTGGTTGGTGTAGCCGTGGGCGTGCGGGGCGGGGAAGGTGGCGTCGGTCGGCAGGCTGGTCCTGGTGAGCCCGGCCGGGGTGAACACCTGCTGGTTCAGGAAGTCCTGGAGCGGCTGCCCGCCGACCTTCTCGACGACCAGGCCGAGCAGGATCAGGTTGGTGTTGGAGTACTCGAACCGGGCGTCCGGCTGGAAGTTCGCCGGGTGCTTGAACGCGTACGCGAGCAGCTGGTCCGGGGTGAAGGGGCGGCTCGGGTCGTTGAAGAACACCTGCTGGAAGTCGGAGTCCAGGGTGTAGTTGAACAGGCCGCTGCGCATGTCGCCGAGCTGGCGCAGGGTGATGCCGTCGCCGCCGGGCACGTTCGGGACGTACTTGGAGACCGGGTCGTCGAGGCCCAGCTTGCCCTGGTCCACCAGCCGCAGGACGGCGGTGGTGGTGAAGGTCTTGGTCACGCTGCCGATCCGCATGTACAGGTCGGGGGACATCGGCGTCCCGGCGTCCTTGTCGGCGACGCCGAAGGCGCGCTGGTAACTGCCGTCGGGGGTGGCGTAGTCGACGATCACCCCGGGGATGGCGACCTGGCTCATCACCTGCTTGATCGCGTCGTCCAGCTGGGTCGTGACGGCCGTGGTGAGCGGCACCACCCCGCCGGAGGGGCTGCCGCCGGGCGAGGCGGACGGGCTGAGCGCGGCCGGTTCGGCGGTCACCGCCGGCCCGGCCTGCCGCGCGGGCTTCGACTCCCCGGAGCAGGCGGAGACGGCGATCAGGCCGGTCAGCGCGAGGGCGGCGGAGGCCACCCGCACGGCGGAGGCCGCCCGGACGGAGCGGGGGACGCGAACGGAGCGGGGAACGGACGGTCGCGGCCGTCGGGTGTCGGTCATCGGCGCAGGCGCCTCTCTGGGGCGGACGGCCCCGTGGCGAAGGGCCCCGGAGCGCGGCTCGGCCGGGCCGGAGCGCTGCTCCACGGGGCCGTGGGGGAACGTCGTCACCGTAAGCACCCGCGTCGTGCGGCCGCGCGCGGTTCGGCGCCCGACTGGACCGAACGGGAGCACCGTCAGCCGACTGCCCCGCCCGGCTGGCGCGGAGGCCGGGACCTACTGGGCCGGCCGGGGCGGGAGCGTGAAGACGTCGTTCGGCGTGACGATCTTCGTGATGGCCTCCGCGAGCGGCGTCGAGAGGTCCGCGTCCCGGTAGGGGACATCGGTGTTGAGCAGGATCACCAGACTGGCGCGCGCCTTCGGCAGGTACACCACCAGGCTCCCGAACCCCGGAATCGTGCCGGGATGGCCGACCCAGCCGTGGACGTCGAGCACCCCGAAGCCGTAGTCGATCCCGGTGACACCGGTGCTCTTCCCCTTCACGCGCTCCGCCTGGGTGGCGGGCTTGAGCAGCGGTTCACCGGTGGCCAGCACCCGGGACCAGGTCTGAAGATCGGCGAGGTTCGAGATCACGGCGTCGGCCGCCCACCCCCAGGACGGGTTGAAGTCGGTGGCGTCCACGACCGAGTCGGTCCGGGGATCGCTGGTGTAGCCGCGCGGGTGCGGGTCCGGGAAGGCCGCGTCGGTCGGGAAGACCGTCCTGGGCAGCCCGGCCGGGGTGAACACCTGCGCCTTCAGGACGTCGCCCACCGGCCGGCCGCCGACCTTCTCGACCACCAGGCCGAGCAGGATCGTGTTGGTGTTCGAGTACCCGAACCGGGTGTCCGGCGGGAAGTCGGCCGGGTGCTTGAAGGCGTACGCGAGCAGTTGCTCCGGGGTGAAGGGGTGGTTCGGGTCGTTGACGACGGTCTGCCGGAAGTCCTCGTCCTCGGTGTACGAGTACAGGCCGCTGCGCATCTCGCCGAGCTGGCGCAGGGTGATCGCGTCGCCGCCGGGCACGTTCGGGACGTACCGGGAGATCGGGTCGTCCAGGCGGACCCTGCCCTGGTCCACGAGCCGCAGGACGGCGGTGGTGGTGAAGGTCTTGGTGACGCTGCCGATCCGCATGTAGAAGTCGGGGGACATCGGCGCCCCGGTGGCCTTGTCGGCGACGCCGAAGGCGCGCTGGTAGCTGCCGCGGGGGGAGGTGTAGCCGACGATCACCCCGGGGACGGAGGCCTCGCTCATCACCTGCCTGATCGCGTCGTCCAGCCTGGCCCGGACGTCCGGGGTGAGGGGCACCAGCCCGTCGGCGGGGCTGTCGCCGGGCGCGGCGGACATGCTGAGCGCGGCCGGCTCGGCGGTGGCCGCCAGATCGGCCCGGCGTGCGGGCCCCGTGTCCCCGGAGCAGGCGGGGACGGCGAGCAGGCCGGTCAGCGCGAGGGCGGCGGAGGCCACCCGCACGGCGGAGGCCGCCCGGACGGAGCGGGGGAGGCGTACGGTGCGGGGAACGGCCGGACGCGGCCGTCGGATCCTGGTCATGTGTCGAGGTGCCTCTCAGGGGTGGACGGCCCCGGAGGACGTTCCACGGGGCCGAAGGGGCGGCGCCACCGTAAGTACCGCCGCCGGTCGGCCGCGCGCGGGTCGCGGTCCGACTGGACCGAACGGGAGTGCGGGTCAGTCGAGTGCCCCCGCCCGGCTGGCGGTGCGCTGTCGAGCACCCCGGCCGAGTGACCCGGGCCGAGCGCCCCGGGCCGAGTGACCCGGGTCAACCACCCCGCCCCGCCCTGCGCCGAGCCCGCCCGCGCTCGGCCGGACGGGTGAGCACCGGCACGCCGCGCCCGCCCGCGCACCCGCCGCCGCGCGCCGCTCGGGCACGATCGTTCAGCCCAGCTGTGGCCGCCCTTAAGAATTCCTCGATGGACCGCACCCCCTCCGACCAGGCAGATTTCTGCCTGCCCGGAGCGCGTCCGCCAGGAGCGGCCGAACCGGGCCTCCTCGGCCTGCCCCCGTACCCGCAGGCCGTCCCACCCGCACGTCAGGAGCCGCCGTGAAGGCACTCGTCAAGCAGCAGGCCGAGCCCGGGCTCTGGCTGATGGACGTCCCCATGCCCGAGATCGGCCCCGGCGAGGTGCTGATCAAGGTGCTGCGGACCGGCATCTGCGGCACCGACCTGCACATCCGCAAGTGGGACGGCTGGGCGCAGCAGACCATCAGGACGCCGCTGGTGCTCGGCCACGAGTTCGTCGGCGAGGTCGCCGAGCTGGGTGCCGGCGTCACGGACATCGCGGTCGGTGACCTGGTCAGCGGCGAGGGCCACCTGGTCTGCGGCAAGTGCCGCAACTGCCAGGCCGGCCGCCGCCACCTGTGCCGCAACACCGTCGGCCTGGGCGTCAACCGCGACGGCGCCTTCGCCGAGTACGTGGCGCTGCCCGCCTCCAACGTCTGGGTGCACCGGGTGCCGGTCGACCTGGACGTGGCCGCGATCTTCGACCCGTTCGGCAACGCCGTGCACACCGCGCTGTCCTTCCCGCTGGTCGGCGAGGACGTGCTGGTCACCGGTGCCGGCCCGATCGGCATCATGGCGGCCGCCGTCGCCAAGCACGCCGGCGCCCGCAACGTGATGATCACCGACGTCTCCCCGTACCGCCTCGACCTGGCCCGCAAGGTCGGCGTGACGCTGGCGCTGGACGTCTCGCAGCACACCATCGAGGAGGGCCAGCAGAAGCTCGGCCTGCGCGAGGGCTTCGACGTCGGCCTGGAGATGTCCGGCCGCCCCGAGGCCATGCAGTCGATGATCGCCAACATGACCCACGGCGGGAAGATCGCCATGCTCGGCCTGCCCGCCGAGCAGTTCCCGGTGGACTGGGCCTCGATCGTCACCTCGATGATCACCATCAAGGGCATCTACGGCCGGGAGATGTTCGAGACCTGGTACGCGATGTCCGTGCTGCTGGAGGGCGGCCTGGACCTCGCTCCGGTGATCACCGGCCGCTACGCCGCCACCGACTTCGAGGCCGCCTTCGACGACGCCGCGAGCGGCAACTGCGGCAAGATCATCCTCGACTGGACCGCCTGAGCCCGGCTCAGCCCCGCCGAAACCGCCGAACCCGCCGAACCGCCCCGCCGAACTGATTGAGGAGACCGCAGTGTTCGACAACGTGCGTGCCGACGTCGCCGCCACCCTGGACGAGATCCGTGAGGCCGGGCTGTTCAAGCCCGAGCGGGTGATCGGCACCCCGCAGAGCGCCGCCGTCACCGTGACCGCCGGCGGCCTGCCCGGCGAGGTGCTGAACTTCTGCGCCAACAACTACCTCGGCCTGGCCGACCACCCCGAGGTGGTCGCCGCCGCCAAGGACGCCCTGGACCGCTGGGGCTACGGGATGGCCTCGGTCCGCTTCATCTGCGGCACCCAGGACGTCCACAAGGAGCTGGAGGACCGCCTCTCGGCGTTCCTCGGCCAGGAGGACACGATCCTCTACTCCTCCTGCTTCGACGCCAACGGCGGTGTCTTCGAGACCCTGCTGGACGACCGGGACGCCGTCATCTCCGACGCGCTGAACCACGCCAGCATCATCGACGGCATCCGGCTCAGCAAGGCCCGCCGCCACCGCTACGCCAACCGCGACCTGGCCGACCTGGAGAAGCAGCTCCAGGACACCCAGGACGCGCGCCGCCGCCTGATCGTCACCGACGGCGTGTTCTCGATGGACGGCTACGTCGCCCCGCTGCGCGAGATCTGCGACCTGGCCGACCGTTACGACGCCATGGTCATGGTGGACGACTCGCACGCCGTCGGCTTCGTCGGCCCGAACGGCCGCGGCACCCCCGAGCTGCACGGCGTGACGGACCGCGTGGACATCATCACCGGCACCCTCGGCAAGGCGCTCGGCGGCGCCTCCGGCGGCTACGTCGCCGCCCGCCGGGAGATCGTCGCCCTGCTGCGCCAGCGCTCCCGCCCGTACCTGTTCTCCAACTCGCTGGCCCCGGTGATCGCGGCCGCCTCGCTCAAGGTGCTCGACCTGGTCGAGAAGTCCACCGAGCTGCGCGAGCGGCTGGCGGCCAACACCGCGCTGTTCCGGGCGAGGATGACCGAGGCCGGGTTCGAGATCCTGCCCGGCGACCACCCGATCGCCCCGGTGATGATCGGCGACGCGGCCAAGGCCGGCCGGCTCGCCGAACTGCTGCTGGAGCGCGGCGTGTACGTGATCGGCTTCTCCTTCCCGGTGGTGCCGCACGGCCAGGCCCGGATCCGGGTGCAGCTGTCCGCGGCGCACTCCACCGAGGACGTCGAGCGCGCCGTCGCGGCCTTCGTGGACGCGCGCGCCGCCCTGGAGGACTGACCTCCACCCAGGCCGCCCGTGGGCCGGACCGCTCGGAATCGGTCCGGCC
>NZ_JBHVET010000566.1:0-5870 GCF_042802135.1 Kitasatospora sp. NPDC057512 | reverse complement strand
GTGATGCGGGCTCCTTGTTCTCCCGGCGGCCGGCCGGGGTCGGTGTGCCTCAGAGGTGTACGAGCTGCGGCCGTACGGACCGCGGGTGTACGGCTACAGGTGTGCGAGCTTGTAGAGCACGGGCGCGGCCTCCCTGAGGACGGCCCACTCCTCCTCGTCGAGCCCCTGGGCGAGCTCGGCGAGCCAGACGTTCCGGCGCCGACGACTCTCCGCGAGGATCGTCTCGGCCTGCTCGGTGCTGCTGACGACCACCTGGCGGCGGTCCTCGGGGTGCGGTTCGCGCCGCACCAGCCCCTTCTCCTCCAGCATCGCGACGATCCTGGTCATCGAAGGAGGCTGCACGTGCTCCTTCCGGGCGAGCTCACCCGGCGTCGCCTTCCCGCACCGGGCGAGGGTGCCCAGCACTCCCATCTCGGTGGGACTCAGCGACTCCTCCACCCTCTGGTGTTTGAGTCGTCGGGAGAGGCGCATCGTGGACGATCGCAGCTGACTGATCGCTGCGAGGTCCTGCTCGGACATCTCGGGCATCTCTTTAGCTTACGTCATTACTCTCGCTAAGGAAAATGAGTTCCGCCGCCGTGCCGGAGGGTCACCCCGGTGCCATATTGGTGATGGGCCCCAGCTCTCGACTCCCAGAAGGGCCGACCGCCATGTCCGACCTCGCCACCGAGCAGTCCGAACGGTCCGAGCAGCCCCGGCCGACCGGGCCCGGCGACACCGGCTTCGCCCGGCTCGCCATGGTCACCATCGACTGCGCCGACCCGGTCGCGCTGGCCTCGTTCTACGGCGAGCTGCTGGGGTGGGAGACCAGGCACGTGGACGACCACTTCGCCATCCTGGACAACCCCGAGGGCGGCAGCCCGCTGGGCTTCGGACGGGTGACCGGCTACCGGCCGGAGCCGTGGACGGAGCCGGACGGCAGCAAGCACTTCCACCTCGACTTCTACGTCGACGACCTGGACGAGGCCACCGCCAAGGCCCTCGCGCTCGGCGCCACCGAGCCCGCCTACCAGCACGGCCGCACTCTGCGGGTGCTGATCGATCCGGCCGGCCACCCGTTCGGACTAGCCCCCTTGGAGTAAGCACCAAAGGCGGCCGGGGACGGTGCGCAGGCGGTGTCAGGGGTTGGTGCCGGGATCATGCAGGCCGCGTAAAGGCCCATCCTGACCTGGGACTTCACGAAAAACGCGAACATTGTGCGACTGCCGGGCGATGGCTAATCTCCCCCTTGTCAGGGGCACCACACGCCAGGCTCCTCCCCGCGGGCCGGCGTCCCGCCCCGGTGCCCGTCCGCCGCGCGCCGTCCCCGACCAGCCGCGCCCGCCCGCGCCCCGGTGCCCTCAACCCTCGTCCAGGGAGCTCTCTTGGGTGCGATCCACCATGCCGACCACGGCTGGGTGACCCCGGCGGTCTCGTACTTCGTCGCCTGCCTCGGCGCCTTCGTCGCGCTCCGCAGCGCCCGCTGGGCGCTCGTCTCCCAGGGCCGCACCCGGGTCGTCTGGCTGCTGTTCGCCTCCACCTCGCTCGGCGCCGGGATCTGGTCGATGCACTTCATCGCGATGCTCGGCTTCTCCGTGACCGGCGCCGAGATCAGCTACCGGCCCGGGCTCACCGTGCTCAGCCTGCTGGTCGCCGTCGCCGTGGTCGGCATCGGGCTCTTCACCGTCGGGTACTGGCGCCGCCGCGCCCCGGCCCTGCTGGTCGGCGGGCTGACCACCGGCCTCGGGGTCGCCGCGATGCACTACCTGGGCATGGCCGCGATGGTCCTGCCCGGCCGGCTCGGCTACGACCGGACCGTGGTGGCGGCCTCGGTGGCCATCGCCGTGGTCGCGGCCACGGCCGCGCTCTGGGCCGCGCTGAACATCCGGGGCACGCTCGCCGTCCTGGCGGCGGCGCCGGTGATGGGCGTGGCGGTCTGCGCGATGCACTACACCGGCATGGCGGCGCTCTCCGTCCAGCTGGACTTCTCGCGCTCCACCGAAGGCGGCGTGATGGCGCTCCAGTTCATCTTCCCGCTCGGGGTCGGGCTCGGCTGCTACGTCTTCTTCGGCTCGCTGGCCTTCGCCGTCTCCCCGAGCCGGCCCGACTCCCAGCCCCTGCTGGCCGGTCCGGCCGCCCCGCTGCCCCCGCGGGCCGCGCGCACCCCGGGCGACCCGGACGGCCCGCTGGTCCCGCAGCGGCGGCAGCCGCTGGGCGGGGCGGCCCGGCACTGACGCCGGGCACGGGAGCGGGGCCCGAGCGGGCGTCCGGCCGGGCCCCCCACCCCGGCCGGGCGCCGCCCGTCCCGCTCCCGCTCTCCCCCCGCGAGACCGCGCGACCCGCTGACGACCGTGCGCGCCGCTGACGACCACGCGTGCCGCCTGCGACCGCCCGGACCGCTGACGACCGCCCGGACCGCTTACGACTGGGCCGGCCGCCCGAGCAGCCCCGCCACGTGCTCCGGCGTGGCCACCGGGCAGACCTTGTGCACGAAGTCCCGCCGCAGCGCGTGGTACGGCTCGCCCGCCCGGTAGAAGTTGGCGTGCATCCGGCGCAGTTCCTCCGCCCGGTACTCGGCCAGCGGCTTGGCCTCCTCGTCGGCCGCGCGGCGGCGCTTCTTGTCCACCAGCCGCCCGGTGAGCTCCGGCGAGGCGGCGATCCGGGCCGCCTCCCGGGCCACCCAGCGGCGGAACCCGGCCGCGTCGCCGCCGACCGTACGGTCCACCAGGCCGATCCGGCGGGCGTGGTCGGCGCCGACCGGCAGCGCCTCGGCGGTGAGCCGCCCGGCCTGCTCGGCGCCGACCCGGCGGGGCAGGGTGTACGTCCAGTACTCGGAGCCGTACAGGCCCATCAGCCGGTAGTGCGGGTTGAGCACCGCCGAGTCCCGGCACCACACCTCGTCGGCGGCGAGCGCCGCCATCAGCCCGCCGGCCGCCGCGTTCCCGGCCAGGGCCGCCACCGTCACCTTGTCCGTCGTGGTCAGCACCGCCTCGACGACGTCGTCCATCGCGTTGATGTTCTCCCAGGACTCCAGCGCCGGGAAGGCCGCGCCCTGGATGACGTTGAGGTGGATCCCGTTGGAGAAGAAGTCCCGGGGCGCGCCGAGCACCAGCACCGAGGTCGGCCGCTCGGCCGCCTCCCGGTAGGCGGCGAGCAGCCGGCGGCACTGGTCGGTGCCCATCGCCCCGCCCGCGTAGGCGAATTCGAGGAACCCGACCTCGCCCTCCTCGTGGTAGCGCAGCTCCGACCAGGTGTCCCGGCCGCTCGCCCGCTCCGGGCTCACCGGCACCTCGCGGACCCGGTACAGCTCGTCGGCGAGGACCGTGGCGGCCGGCAGCTTGAAGGTGGCCGGCCCGCCGGGGGTGCGACGCGGGCGCAGCTGCGGTATCCACACCGCGCCGTCCACGGTGGCCCGGCAGATGGCGCCGTCCCGGGTGGCCAGCACGGCGCCCGGCACCGGGCCGCGCAGCTCGTCCTCGGGGTGGCCGCCGTGCAGGAAGAACTCCCGTCCGTACAGCTCGTCCAGCACGCCGGGCTGGGAGTCGGCGGCGCGCAGCCTGCGCAGCACGGTGGCGGTGTCGTCCCGCTCCCAGTCGATCCGGCGGGCCTCCTGGCGCAGCGGGGGCCGCGGTTCGCCGTGCACGTCCGGCCGGCCGTAGTCCAGCGGCTCGGGGGTGAACAGCCCGCCCTCGTACCGCTGGACGGCCAGCAGGACGGCCTCGACGGCGGCGTCGGCGAGCTCGCCCCGGTACAACTCGCTCTTGCCGCAGGCCGGGACGGGGAACTCGACGGACGCCCAGATGTCGCCGGCGTCCATCTCCTCGACGGCCTGCAGCACGGTGACGCCCCAGCGCTCGGCCCCCTCGGTGATCGCCCAGTCGAGCGAGGAGGGGCCGCGGTCGCCCTTGGGCCCCGGGTGGACGATCAGGACGGTCCGGGTGGACCAGATGTCCTGCGGGACGGCCTTGGTGAGCATCGGGCAGATGACCAGCTCGGGGTCGACGCGGACCACCGCCGACCTCATCTGCTCGTCACCGAGGGCGAGTTGGACGGCGACCTGGTGGCCGCGCTCGCGCAGCCCGGTGTGGACGCGCTGGGTCAGGCTGTTGAACGCGCTGGCGATCAGGAGAATGCGCAAGGAGGGCCTCCGGCGGGAACTGGGGTCGCGCGCAGGCGATGAAACCAGGGCATGGACACGTAACGATTACGGCCAGCACCTGGGCGCCCTACTCTCACGCACCCCGCACACCCGCACCCCGCGTTTCGCCGGATCTCCCCAAGTCCCCGCTCCGGTCGAGTACTCTCCCCCGATCCCGATCCCGATCCCGTTCGTCCTGCGGCCCCGGCTCAGCGCGGGAACGCCCGGCGGGCCCGCCAGGTGGTGTGCTCCCGGGAGACCGCGTCCTCCGCCTCGGCGGCCAGCCGGGCCCAACGGCCCTCGGCGTCCGGCGCCTTGAGGTCCAGGTCGGACAGCTGGTTGCCGACGTTCTCCAGCTCCCGCGCGGCCAGTTGGTAGGCGGCGGCCAGCGGGCCGAGCTGCTTGAGCTGCGTCCAGGCGATGATCGCCGCGGCCGCGGCCGAGGTGGCGCCGAAGACGTGCACCGGCAGCGCGCCGGTGGCCTGGGCGACGGCCGCCGCCGCACCGACGATGATCAGCACCGCGACGCCGAGCCCCCAGGAGACCGCCTGCGAGTCGCAGGCCTCGGCCCGGGAGCGGTACCAGGTGCGCTGGCCCTCGACCCGGGTGCGCAGGTAGAGCGTGCGCCGGGCGGTCAGGCTCTCGGCGCGCTGCCGGCGCATCTCCGGGGTGATCTCGGCGACGCTGCCGGGCGGCACGATCTCCGGGTCCTCGAAGGCCCGCAGCACGTCCTCGACCTGGAGCAGGTAGCCGCGGTCGATGTCCTCGGACTCGGCCGCGCCGTCGAACGGCCGGGCCCGGACGGTGTACTTCCAGGCCAGCGTCTTGACCGACTCGGCCGCCGCCCGGGCCTGGTACCAGCGGCCCTGCGGGTTGCCGCGGCGCAGCCGGGACCAGAAGTAGCCGGCCACCAGGAAGGCGGCGACCGAGAACAGCGGCCAGATGTCGAGGGCGTTCTTGTCGTCCGGGTCGGGGAACGACCCGATCACGGCGGCGACCACCAGCATCGCGATCAGGCCGCGGTACCAGCGCAGCGTCTCCCGCTGGCCGTCCAGCGAGGCCTTGTCCGTCGTCCAGAACAGCTCCGGCAGCAGCTGCGCCTCGACGCCCCCCGGCGGATCCTGTTGCACCATCGGTCGAGTCCCCTCCCCCTTCTCCGTCCAGCCAGTATTCCCACCGCCAACTGGCCTACACGGGCGCCTTTTTGACAACTTCTGACGGCCGGCCGTTGCCCGCCCCCCGGGTAACCGGTAGAAACGGTTACATGCCGCTGCACTGGAAGCTCGTCATCGACTGCGCCGACCCGCACCGCCAGGCCGCCTTCTGGGCCGCCGCCCTGGAGTACACGCTGGAGGACCACGGCGCGCTGATCACCCGGCTGCTCGCCGCCGGCGCGGTCGGCCCGGAGGCCCTCACCGAGGTGGACGGCCACCCGGCCTGGCGCGCCCTGGCCGCCGTCCGCCACCCCGAGGACCCCTTCGACCCGGCCTCGGACACCGGCCTCGGCCGCCGCGTCCTGTTCCAGGCCGTCCCCGAGCCCCGGCAGGGCAAGAACCGCCTGCACCTCGACGTCCACCCCGGCCCGGGCCTGCGCGAGGCCACCGTCGCCCGCCTCACCGCCCTCGGCGCCACCGTCCTCCGCCACGTCGACGAGCCCGGCGGCGCCTGGGCCGTCATGCAGGACCCCGAGGGCAACGAGTTCTGCGTCCACTGACCGCCGAGCCCCGGGAACGCCGACGGCCCCGCCCTCCCG
>NZ_JBHVET010000565.1:0-5871 GCF_042802135.1 Kitasatospora sp. NPDC057512 | reverse complement strand
GCAGGCCTCGCAGAGCTGCTCGACCAGGCTGCCCTGCCCGACCCGGCGGTGGCCGACCACCGCCCCGCCCTGGTGCCCGTACCGCGCACCGAGCGGATGCCGCTGTCGCCCGCCCAGCGCGGGCTCTGGTTCCTGCACCGCCTCGAAGGCCCCAGCCCCACCTACAACATCCCGCTGGCGCTCACCCTCACCGGCCCGCTCGACCGGCGCGCCCTCACTCTCGCCCTCGGCGACCTCGTCGCCCGGCACGAAGTCCTGCGCACCGTCTACGGGGAGGAGCCGGACGGCACGCCGTACCAGCGGATCCTCCCCGAGTTCCGGCCCGAACTCCACGAGAGCACCGGAGAGCTGACCGACGAAGTCCGGTACGCCTTCGACCTGACCGCCGAACCGCCGCTGCGCGCAAGCCTGTTCACCGAAGGCCCCGAGCGGCACACCCTGCTCCTGCTGCTCCACCACATCGCGAGCGACGGCGCCTCCACCACCCCGCTGCTGCGCGACCTGGCCGCCGCCTACAGCGCCAGGACCGCCGGACGGGATCCGGAACTGCCGGAGCTCGCCGTCCAGTTCGCCGACCACGCGGCCTGGCAGCGGGAGCGGCTCGGCACCGCCGACGCGCCCAGCCCGCTCGCCGTCCGGCAGGTGGAGCACTGGCGCGCCGCGCTCGCCGGACTGCCCGACCAGCTGGAGCTTCCGCTCGACCGCCCCCGTCCGGCCGTGGCCGGCCACCAGGGGGCCACCGTGCCCTTCGCGCTCGGCGCCGAGGCGCACACCGCCCTGGCCGGGCTCGCCCGGGCCGCCGACAGCACCGTCTTCATGGCCGTCCAGGCCGGGCTCGCCGCCCTGCTCACCCGGCACGGCGCCGGCACCGACATCCCGATCGGCACCCCGGTGGCCGGCCGGGAGGACGAGGAGACCGCCGCACTGGTCGGCTACTTCGTCAACTCGGTGGTGCTGCGCACCGACACGTCCGGCGACCCGACCTTCCGCGAGCTGCTGGCCCGGGTCCGCGGCACCGTACTCGCCGCGCACGAGCACGCCGAACTGCCCTTCGACCGCCTGGTCGAGGAGCTCAACCCGGCCCGCTCGCTCGCCCGCCACCCGCTGTTCCAGGTGATGCTCGCCTGGCAGAGCCGCCCGGACGAGCGGACCGCCCTGGGCGGCGGCCTCGCCGCCGACATCGCCGCGATCCCCAGCGGCACCGCCAAGTTCGACCTCACGCTCAACGCCGGGGAACTGTCCGGCGGCGGCATCGGCGGCTTCCTGGAGTACCGCACCGACCTCTTCGACGCCGCCACCGTGGCCGCCCTCGGGGAGCGCCTGACCCGGCTGCTCACCGCCGCCGCGAGCGCTCCCGACACCCCGATCGGCCTGCTGCCGCTGATCGGCGAGGAGGAGCGGCTGCGCGCCCTGGTCGAGTGGAACGGCCCGGCGGTGGACACGGCGTCGGACGCCACCCTGCCGGAGCTCTTCGAGGCGGCCGCCGCCGCCAACCCGACCGCCTCCGCCGTCAGTTACCAGGACGAGCAGCTCGACTACACCGAACTCGCCGCCCGCTCCGACCGGCTGGCCCGGCTGCTGGCCGCCGAGGGCATCGGCCCCGGCACCATCGTCGCGCTCGCCCTGCCGCGCTCGCTCGAACTCGTCGTCGCCCTGCTGGCGGTGGCCAAGTCCGGCGCCGCCTACCTGCCGCTCGACCCCGACTACCCGGCCGACCGGCTCGCCTACATGCTGGCCGACGCCGCCCCGGCCGCCCTGCTCACGGACCGCGCCACCGCACCCCGGCTGCCCGCCCACGAGGTGCGGCAACTCCTGGTCGACGGGCCGGAGTCCGACGCCTTCCCGGCCGTCCCGCTCGCCCAGCACGAGCGCACCCGCCCGCTGCGCGCCGAGGACACCGCGTACGTCATCTACACCTCCGGCTCCACCGGCCGGCCCAAGGGCGTGCCGGTCACCCACCGCAACGTGGTCCGGCTGTTCGGCGCCACCGACCACTGGTTCGGCTTCGGCGCCGAGGACGTGTGGACGCTGTTCCACTCCTACGCCTTCGACTTCTCGGTCTGGGAGCTGTGGGGCGCCCTGCTGCACGGCGGCCGACTGGTCGTCGTCCCGCATCTGGTCAGCCGCGACCCGGCGGCCTTCCTGGACCTGCTCGCCCGCGAGCGGGTCACCGTGCTCAACCAGACGCCGTCCGCCTTCTACCAGCTCAGCGCCGCCGACCGGGACCGCCCCGGCAGCGAACTCGCCCTGCGCTACGTGGTGTTCGGGGGCGAGGCGCTCGAACTCGCCCGGCTGGACGACTGGTACGACCGGCACGCCGAGGACGCGCCCACTCTGGTCAACATGTACGGCATCACCGAGACCACCGTGCACGTCTCGTACATCGCCCTGGACCGGGCGAGCGCCGCCGCCGGGAGCAGCAGCACCATCGGCGTCAACATCCCCGACCTGCGGGTCTACGTCCTCGACCGGCACCTCCAGCCCGTCCCGCCCGGCGTCACCGGCGAGATGTACGTGGCCGGGGCGGGCCTGGCCCGCGGCTACCTCGGCCGCCCCGAGCTGACCGCCACCCGCTTCGTCGCCGACCCGTACGCCGCGCTGTTCGGCGAGCACGGCACCCGGATGTACCGCTCCGGGGACCTCGCCCGGCGTCGCGCCGACGGCGTCCTGGAGTACTTCGGCCGCGCCGACCAGCAGGTCAAGCTGCGCGGCTTCCGGATCGAACTCGGCGAGATCGAGGCCGTGCTGGCCGCCCACCCGGCCGTCGCCGACGCCGCCGTGGTGGTGCGGGAGGACGTACCGGGGGACAAGCGGCTGGTCGGCTACGCGGTCACGTCGGTCGGCACCGACGCGCCGCTCGGCAGCGCCACCCCGGACGAGCTGCGCGCCCACGCCGCCGCCGAACTGCCCGCCCACATGGTGCCCTCCGCCGTCGTCCTGCTCGACCGCCTGCCGCTGACCGCCAACGGCAAGCTCGACCGCCGCGCCCTGCCCGCGCCCGAGGCTCCCGCCGCGGGCGCCGGCCGCCCGCCGCGCACCCCGCGCGAGCAGCAGCTGTGCGAACTGTTCGCCGAGGTGCTGGGCGTGGCCGCGGTCGGCGTCGAGGACGACTTCTTCGCGCTCGGCGGGCACTCGCTGCTGGTCGTGCGCCTCGCCGGGCGGATCCGCGAGGTGCTCGGACTGGAGGTCGGCATCGGCGCGCTGTTCCAGGCGTCCACCGTGGCCGCCCTGGACGCCGCCCTCGCGGCGGGCGCGCCCGGCGCCGACGCCCTGGACGTGCTGCTGCCGCTGCGGCCCGTCGCCCCCGGCCGGCAGCGCCCGCTGTTCGCCGTCCACCCGGCCGGCGGCCTCAGCTGGTGCTACACCGGCCTGATCCGCAACCTGCCCGGCGAGGTGCCGATCTACGGCCTCCAGGCCCAGGGCGTCGGCGCCGCCACCGCCGAACTCCCGCTGCCGGAAACGCTGGAGGAGCTGGCCGCGCACTACGCCGACCGGCTGCGCGAGGTCCAGCCCGAGGGCCCGTACCGGCTGCTCGGCTGGTCCACCGGCGGGATCATCGCGCACGCGGTGGCCGTCCGGCTCCAGGAGCTGGGCCAGGAGGTCGAGTTGCTCGCCGTCCTGGACGCCTACCCGGCCGAGGGCTTCCGCGAGCTGCCCGTCCCCGACCAGGCCGAGGCGCTGGAGGCGCTGCTCACCATGGGCGGCTTCGGACCGGACGACCTCGACGGCCTGCCGCTCGAACTCGGCGCCGTCACCGCGCTGTTGCGTCGCGAGGGCAGCCCGCTCGCCGGGCTCGACGAGAGCACCGTGGCCGCGCTCAACCGGATCTACCTCAACACCAACCACCTGGTGCGCGGCTACGACCACCGCCGCTTCGACGGCGACGTGCTGTTCTTCCGCGCCACCGTCGACACCATCGACGACACCCTGGTGCCCGAGCTCTGGACCCCGTACGTGTCCGGCCGGATCGCCAACACCGACGTGGCCTGCTCCCACAAGGACATGACCCTGCCCGAGCCGATCGCGCACATCGCGAGCGTGATCGCCGACCACCTCAAGCAGTCCGACAAGAAGACCGACGATGGAGAAGACCACCGATGAGTGACGCCCCCGCCAACCCCTTCGACGCCGACGGCGAGTTCCTCGCGCTCGTCAACGCCGAGGGACAGCACTCCCTGTGGCCCGCCTTCGCCGCCGTCCCGGCCGGTTGGACCGTCGCCCACGGCCCCTGTGAGCGACCGGCCGCCCTGGAGTGGATCACCGCGCACTGGACCACGCTGTGACCCCTCCGGCAACCCCTCCGGCGGCCCAGGCCCCGGCGCGCCCCCTGCTCGCGGGGCGCGCCGCGGTGGTGGTCGTCTACACGGCCGCGATGTGCATGAACGGCCTGGACTCGACCATCGTCAACCCGGCGCTGTTCAGCATCGCCGAGGACTTCGGCCGCCCGGTCTCGGCGGCGAACGCCGTGGAGACCGCCTTCCTGGTCGGCCTCGCCCTCGGCCTGCCGGTGGCCGGCTGGCTCGGCGACCGGTACGGCGTCAAGCGGGTCTTCCTCGGCTCGCTCGCCGCCTTCACCCTCGCCTCCGCGCTCTGCGCGGCGGCGCCCGGCCTGGGAACGCTGTCCGCCGCCCGGGCCGTCCAGGGCGTGGCCGGCGGGCTGCTCACACCGGTCGGGATGACCCTGCTGTTCCGGGCCTTCGCCCCGCACGAGCGGGCCGGCCTGGGCCGCATCCTGATCGTCCCGACCGCGCTGATGCCCGCCCTCGGGCCGCCGCTCGGCGGCTTCCTCACCGAACACCTGTCCTGGCACTGGCTGTTCCTGGTCAACGTGCCGATCGGCGCGGCCGCCGTGCTGATCGGGCTGATCGGCCTGCGCGGCGAACCGGAGCCCCCGGCCGGCCGCTTCGACACCACCGGCTTCCTGCTCGCCACCCCCGGCCTCGGGCTGCTCACCTACGCCCTCGGCTTCGGCCCGGCGCACGGTTGGACCTCTCCGGGCGTGGCCCTCGGTGGACTGCTCGGCCTGGCCCTGCTCGGCGCCGCCGTACGGCACCAACTGTGCACCGCCGAACCCCTGGTGGACCTTCGACTGCTCGCCGACCGGACCTTCGGCACGGCGAGCTGGCTGGCCCTGCTGACCTCGGCCGGGCTGATGGGCGCCCTGTTCGTGCTGCCGCTGCTCTACCAGGCGGCGCGCGGCGCCACCGCCCTGGACGCCGGGCTGAGCGTCTTCCCGGAGGCCATCGGCCTGATGGCCGCCTCGCAGGTGGTGGACCGCCTGCTGCCCCGCCTCGGCCCGCGCCGGCTGGCCCTGCCCGGGCTGCTGCTGGCGGCGGCCGTGCTGGCCGCGCTCGGCTTCGCGGAGAACCCGTGGGCCGTACGGGCGTTGATGTTCGCCGTCGGGCTGGTGCTGGGCACCGCCGTGCTCACCGTCCAGATCGCCGGCTTCGCCGACGTCCCGCCGCCCGCGATGGGCCGCGCGATGGGCCTGTTCACCATCCTGCGCACGCTCGGCGGCGCCCTCGGCATCGCCGCCACCGCCGCGCTGATCGGCGCGTTCGGCGACGACGCGGGCGCCGGACCGTACCGGCTCGCCCTCGGGCTCACGGCGGCCCTGGTCGCCGCCGGCGCCCTCCTGGCCGCCCGCCTCCCGGCCGACGCCCCGGGCCCGCCGCCGGAGGACTGAGGCCTCGGCCGATGGTCGTCCGCCCGCCCGCCCGCCCGCGCCGTGCGGCCCGGCGGACGACCACCACACCGGGTACGGGAGCAGCGCCCCGGTACCGGATCGTCCCGCCGTCCGACCCCGACCCCGACCCCGACCCCGACAACGACGGGAGCGGGAAGCCCATCCGCGACCACCCGCGGATGGGC
>NZ_JBHVET010000564.1:0-5880 GCF_042802135.1 Kitasatospora sp. NPDC057512 | reverse complement strand
GCGCCGTCCCGGTCCGGGAACGGCGCCCTGCGTGGCGTCCTGGCTGGTGGCCGGGGGCCGGCTCAGCCCTTGCGGCGGCGGCCCTTGGCCGACTTGGCGGCCTTGCGGCGCTCGGCGCGGGTCATCCCGTCGCCCTCGTCCTCCGGCGCGAGGTCCTCGAAGTCGCCCTCGATGACACCGCCGCCGACCTCGTCCGAGGGGGCCGTGTAGTGCAGCCGCTGCGGCTTCGGGGCCTCCAGGCCCTTGGCCTTGATCTCCGGGCGGGCGGCGTCCTTCTCCAGCTTGTCGAGCACCACCTGGGCGTCCTCGACCGGGACCTCCTCGACCTGCTGCTCGACCTGGACCTCCAGGTTGAACAGGTAGCCGACGGACTCCTCCTTGATGCCCTCCATCATCGCGGTGAACATGTCGAAGCCCTCGCGCTGGTACTCGACCAGCGGGTCGCGCTGCGCCATGGCCCGCAGGCCGATGCCCTCCTGGAGGTAGTCCATCTCGTAGAGGTGCTCGCGCCAGCGGCGGTCCAGCACCGACAGCACGACCCGGCGCTCCAGCTCGCGCATGATCTCCGCGCCCAGCTGGTCCTCGCGGGCGCCGTACTGGCCCTGGATGTCCTCCTGGATGGACTTGATCAGGAACTCGGGGGTCAGCCCGGCCTGGCCGCCGGCCTCCTCCTCCAGCTCCTCCAGGTCCAGGGTGACCGGGTAGAGCTGCTTGAGCGCGGTCCAGAGCTTGTCCAGGTCCCAGTCGTCCTCGAAGCCCTCGCCGGTGGCCGCGCGGACGTACGCCTCGACGGTGTCGTCCATGAAGTGGCCGACCTGCTCCTGGAGGTCCTCGCCCTCCAGCACCCGGCGGCGCTCGCCGTAGATGACCTCGCGCTGGCGGTTGAGCACCTCGTCGTACTTGAGGACGTTCTTGCGGATCTCGAAGTTCTGCTGCTCGACCTGGGTCTGCGCGGAGGCGATGGCGCGGGTGACCATCTTGGACTCGATCGGCACGTCCTCGGGGACGTTGGCCATCGAGAGCACGCGCTCGACCATGCCGGCCTTGAACAGGCGCATCAGGTCGTCGCCCAGCGACAGGTAGAAGCGGGACTCGCCCGGGTCGCCCTGACGGCCGGAGCGGCCGCGCAGCTGGTTGTCGATCCGGCGGGACTCGTGCCGCTCGGTGCCGAGGACGTAGAGGCCGCCGGCCTCCTTGACCTCGTCCTGCTCGGCCTTCACCGAGGCCTTGGCCTTCTCCAGCGCGGCCGGGAAGGCGGCCTCGTACTCCTCCGGGGTCTCCGTCGGGGTGAGTCCGCGCTGCGCCAGCTCGGCCGCCGCGAGGTGGTCGGAGTTGCCGCCCAGCATGATGTCGGTGCCGCGGCCGGCCATGTTGGTGGCGACGGTGACGGCGCCCTTGCGGCCGGCCTGCGCGACGATCTGCGCCTCGCGCTCGTGGTGCTTGGCGTTCAGCACCTCGTGCGGGATGCCGCGCTTGCGCAGCTCCTGCGACAGGTACTCGGACTTCTCGACCGACACGGTGCCGACCAGCACCGGCTGGCCCTTCTCGTGCTTCTCGGCGATGTCCTCGACCACGGCGGCGAACTTGGCCGGCTCCGACTTGTAGATCAGGTCGGGCTGGTCGATGCGCAGCGGCGTCTTGTTGGTCGGGATCGGCACCACGCCGAGCTTGTAGATCTGGTGGAACTCGGCGGCCTCGGTGGTGCCGGTACCGGTCATGCCCGCGAGCTTGTCGTACAGGCGGAAGAAGTTCTGCAGGGTGATGGTGGCCAGGGTCTGGTTCTCGTTCTGGACCTCCACCCCCTCCTTGGCCTCGATCGCCTGGTGCATGCCCTCGTTGTAGCGGCGGCCGGCCAGGATGCGGCCGGTGTGCTCGTCGACGATCATGACCTCGCCGTTCATCACGACGTAGTCCTTGTCCCGCTTGTACAGCTCCTTCGCCTTGATGGCGTTGTTCAGGAAGCCGACCAGCGGGGTGTTCACCGACTCGTAGAGGTTGTCGATGCCCAGGTAGTCCTCGACCCGGCTGACGCCCTCCTCCAGGATGCCGACGGTGCGCTTCTTCTCGTCGACCTCGTAGTCCCGGTCGATCTTCAGGCGCAGGACCAGCTTGGAGAAGTCGGCGTACCACTTGGTCGCCTGGTCGGCCGGGCCGGAGATGATCAGCGGGGTGCGGGCCTCGTCGATCAGGATCGAGTCGACCTCGTCGACGACCGCGAAGTAGTGGCCGCGCTGGACGAGTTCGTCCTGCGACCAGGCCATGTTGTCGCGCAGGTAGTCGAAGCCGAACTCGTTGTTCGTGCCGTACGTGATGTCCATCCCGTACTGGCGCTTGCGCTCGGCGGGCGTCATGTTGGCCAGGATCACGCCGACTTCGAGGCCGAGGAAGCGGTGCACCCGGCCCATCCACTCCGAGTCGCGCTCGGCGAGGTAGTCGTTGACCGTGATCAGGTGGACGCCCTTGCCGGTCAGCGCGTTCAGGTACGCGGGCAGCGTGCCGACGAGGGTCTTGCCCTCACCGGTGCGCATCTCGGCGACGTACCCGTGGTGCAGGGCGGCGCCGCCCATGAGCTGGACGTCGTAGTGCCGCTGGCCGAGCACGCGCTTGGCGGCCTCGCGGACGGTGGCGAACGCCTCGGGGAGGATGTCGTCCAGGGTCTCGCCGTCCGCGAGCCGCTGCTTGTACTCGTCGGTCAGTGCGCGCAGCTCGGCGTCGGTGAGGTTGACGAAGTCCTCTTCGATGGAGTTGACCTGGGCGGCAATCCGCTGCAGCTTGCGAAGGATCTTGCCCTCGCCGGCGCGCAGGATCTTGTCGAAGACGGACACGATGAGCGGGCTCCTTGCCTGTATTGGCACTGGACGACTGCACGGCGGGTCCACCCCACCGCACGGGCCATCGTATGCGAGGAGTCCAACCCCCCGGGAGGTGCGTCAGCACGGTATTCCCGTGTCACCCTGGCGAGCACATGGCCCGATAGCACCGTCCACCGGGACAAAACGGTCGGCGGGTCGTGGAGTTGGGCGCGAAGGCGGGCGATTAATGGGATGGCCTCCTTCCTCCCCTGGCGGAATAATCCGTTCATGGACGAACTTCGCGCCGAACTTCCCGCCCTCACCACCGACCGACTGGTCCTGCGCCCCCCGCAGGAGTCGGACATCGACGCGGTCCACGCCGCGTGCCAGGACCCGGAGATCCAGCGCTGGACGGTCGTCCCGTCGCCCTACCGCCGCGAGGACGCGGAGTTCTTCGTACGCGATCTCGCCATCGAGGGCCGGCGCACCGGGGCGAACCTGATCTGGTGCGTGTTCGAGCGCGGCTCCGGCGCCCTGGTCGGCTCCCAGGGGCTCGTCCTGCGCCCCCAGGACCCGGGCTGCGCCGAGATCGGCTGGTGGGCCGTGAAGGAGTTCCGCGGCCGCGGCTACACCACCGAGGCCGCGCGCGCCGTCTCCCACTACGGCCTGCGCGAGCTGGGCCTGCGCCGCCTGGAGTGGCTGGCCTACGTCGGCAACGAGGGCTCCCGCGCGGTCGCCGAGAAGGTCGGCTACCGCTTCGAGGGCACCCTGCGCTCGTACGCCGAGCAGCGCGGCGCCTTCCACGACGCCTGGATCGCCTCCCTGCTGCCCTCCGACGTGGCCTGAGCCCGCTGCCCTCCGACGTGGCCCGAGCCCGCGGCCCGGGGCAGGTCCGCGGACCCGCGCTGTCAGTGCCCCGGACTACGCTCCCCGGCATGACCGCCGCTGCCGCCCGCCCCGCCCCCACCGCCGTCCTCAGCGCCGACGACGCCCGCCGGATCGCCCTGCGCGCCCAGGGCCTGCTGGGCGCGCCGGACCGCCGCGGCGGGGTGCGCGGGGTGCTGCGGCACCTGGGCGCCGTCCAGCTGGACACCATCTCGGTGCTCGCCCGCTCGCACGAGCTGGTGCCGTACGCCCGCCTCGGCGCGGTCGGCCGCCCAGCCGTCGAGGCGGCCTACTGGGGCGGCGGCACCAGCTTCGAGTACTGGTCGCACGCGGCCTGCGTCCTGCCGGTCGAGGAGTGGCCGCTGTTCGCCTTCCGGCGCCGCCGCTACCGCGACCGCGGCCACCTCTGGGGCCACCAGGTCCCGCCCGAGAACTACCGCGCCGTGCTGGACAAGCTGCGGGCCGAGGGGCCGTTGACCTCCACCGAGCTCGGCGGCGCCAAGAAGACCGCCGAGTGGTGGGACTGGTCCGACACCAAGATCGCGGTCGAGCGGGCGCTGGCCTTCGGCGACGTGGTCTGCACCGAGCGCCGGAGCTGGAAGCGGGTCTACGCACTGGCCGAACAGGCCATCCCCGACGCCCTGTTCGGGCAGGACCGGTCGGACGAGGAGTGCGTGCGCACCCTGGTCGCCCAAGCCGGCGCCGCGCTCGGCGTGGCCACCCGGGCCGATCTGCTGGACTACCACCGGCTGCGCGCCGAGCAGTTGGACCCGGTGCTCGCGGACTGCGGGCTCGTCCCGGTCGAGGTGGCCGGCTGGGGCCCGGACGGCGCCCCGGCCCCGGCCTGGGCCGACCCGGCCGCCCTCGCCACCGCCCCGCGCGGGCGCCACCGCACCACACTGCTCTCGCCGTTCGACTCGCTGGTCTGGGACCGCGCCCGCACCGAGCGGATCTTCGGCATGACGCACCGGCTGGAGGCCTACACGCCCAAGCACAAGCGGGTGCACGGCTACTTCGCGATGCCGCTGCTGACCGGCGGCCGGCTGGTCGGCCGGGTCGACCCGGCCCGCGAGGGGCGCACCCTGGTCGCCCGGCAGGTCTCCCTGGACGGTCCGGGGCGGGGCGCCCGGCACGTCGAGGCGCTGGCGACGGCGCTGCGCGAGGCGGCCGACTGGGTCGGCTGCGACGCGGTGCGGGTCGGGACGCTGCACGACGAGCGGCTGCGCCCGACCCTGGAGAAGCTGCTGGCGGGCCGTTAGGGCCTGTCCGGCTCAGCCTATTTCGAGGATCTTCTCCCGCATCGCGTACACCACCGCCTCCATCCGCGAGTGCAGCTGGAGCTTCTCCAGGATGTTGCGCACGTGGTTCTTCACGGTGTTCTCGCTGATGAACAGCTCCTTGGCGATCTCCCGGTTGTTCATCCCGGTCGCCACCAGCTTGAGCACCTCCAGCTCCCGGTCGGTGAGCCGGGGCGCGGGCACCAGGTCCCGGTCGTCGGAGCGGCGCTGGATCATCGACTTGAACTCGGTGAGCAGCTTGGACGCCATCGAGGGGCTGATCTGCGACTGCCCGTCGGCGACCGCGCGGATCGCGGTGGCGACCTCGTCGGTGGAGATCTCCTTGAGCAGGTAGCCGGTGGCCCCCGCCTTGATCGCCTCGTAGAGGTCGGCCTCCTCGTCGCTTATCGTCAGCATGATGATCTTGGTGCTGGGTGCCACGTCCTTGATCGCCGTGCAGGCCTCGATCCCGCTGCGGCGCGGCATCCGGACGTCCATGAGGATGATGTCGGGCAGCAGGTCGGCGGCCTTCAGCACGGCCTCGGCGCCGTCCCCCGCCTCGCCGACGACCTTGATGTCCGGCTCCTCCGCGAGGACGATCTCCAGCCCCCGACGGAACAGCGCGTGGTCGTCCACGACCAACACGCGGATCGGTTCACCCCGGTGCGGCTCGTACGCGGGCTCATCCTCCGCCCCCAACGGCAGCCCTGGCCCGACCCCGGGCCCCAGCCCGAAGTGATCCCCCATCCGCTCCTCCCCCTTCGCGGGTCGTCGTGCGCCAATCATTCCACGCCCCGGCGCCGCCCCGGTCACGCTCCGATGCCGATTCCCCCGCAACGGGTGACCCCTCCGTCCGGGACGCGGGACCGCCCTCGACGCACCGCCGTTCGAACCGCACAGCGCCCTCGACGCACCGCCGTTCGAAC
>NZ_JBHVET010000563.1:0-5883 GCF_042802135.1 Kitasatospora sp. NPDC057512 | reverse complement strand
CCGCTCGGCTGCCGCGCCGCCCCGCACGCCCGCATCGTGCTCGCCGACGCCCGGAGCCCGGCCGACGCCGTGCTCGGCGGCGGCCGCCAGCCGCTCGCGCTGCTGTTCACGGTCGGCCTGTCGTACGGCCGGATGTCGGTGGCCTGGGGCTGCGTCGGCATCCTGCGCGCCTGCCTCACGGCCGCCGTCGGGGACGCCCGCACCCGCGAGCAGGGCGGCGGCCCGATCGGCGAGCACCAGCTGGTGGCCCGGCACATCGCCGAGCTCTACACCTCGGAGCGGATCGCCACCCAGGTCTGCCGGCACGCCGCCGAGCAGTGGGACCGCGGCGCCCCGGACGCGGCGGTGACGGCGGTGCTGGCCAAGCAGGTCGCCGCCACCCACGCGACCAGCGGCGCCGGGACGGCCGTCCAGGTGCTCGCCTCGCGCGGCTTCACCGACGGCCACGTGGTGGCCCGGGCCTACCGGGACGCCAAGGCGATGGAACTGATCGAAGGCAGCACCGAGATCTCGCAGTTGATCCTCGCCCGGCACGCCCTCGACCGGCTCTGAGCCGCCCGCCGCCCCGCACGGGCACGACCCGCACCACATGCACGACCCGCACCGCACGCACGACACGCACCACATGCATGACACGCACCACGAACACGGCAACGAACGGAAATCGAAGGAGCGCCCCGTGTCCGACGCACCCACCCTCGTCAAGTGCCTGGTCTGGGACCTGGACAACACCCTGTGGCGGGGCACCCTCCTGGAGGACCACGAGGTGGTGCTGCCCGAGGAGATCCGCCGCACCATCGTCGAACTCGACGCCCGCGGCATCCTCCAGGCCGTGGCCAGCAAGAACGACCACGACCACGCCTGGCAGCAGCTGGAGGCCCTCGGCGTCGCCGAGTACTTCGTCCTGCCGCAGATCGGCTGGCGTCCCAAGTCCCGGTCGGTCAAGGAGATCGCGGACCGGCTGAACTTCGCCCTGAAGACCGTCGCCTTCATCGACGACCAGCCGGCCGAGCGCGCCGAGGTCGCCCACCACCACCCCGAGGTCCGCTGCTTCGACGCGGCGCGGGCGGCGGAGCTGACCGACCTGCCCGAGTTCAGTCCGGCCGTGGTCACCGTCGACGCCGCCCGCCGCCGCAGCATGTACCAGGCGGGCTTCCGCCGGACCGCCGAGCGCGAGGAGTTCACCGGCCCCGACGAGGCGTTCCTCCGCTCGCTGGACCTGGTCATGGAGATCAAGCGGGCCGACGACGCCGACCTCTCCCGGGTCGAGGAACTCACCCTGCGCACCAGCCAGATGAACGCCACCGGCGTCTACTACTCCGACGCCGACCTGCGGGCCCTGATCGCCGATCCGGAGCACGAGGTCCTCACCGTCTCCCTCACCGACCGCTTCGGCCCGCACGGCGCCGTCGGCGTGCTGCTCGTCGGCTACCACGAGCGGGTCTGGCACCTGAAGCTGCTGGCCACCTCCTGCCGGGTGGTGTCCTTCGGCGCGGGCGCCGTCCTGCTGGACTGGCTGATCGGCGAGGCGGCGGCGGCCGGCGTCCACCTGGCCGCCGACTTCCGCCGTACCGACCGCAACCGGATGATGGAGATCGCCTACCGGTTCGCCGGCTTCACCGACGCGGCCTGCGACTGCCTCGCCGAACTGCCCTCCGCCGGCCCCGTCGACGCCGACGCCGTTGACGCCGATGCCGCCACCGCCGACGCCGGGGCGGCCGGCTCCGGGCGTGCGGGCATCGAGTTCCGGCACCTGGTGGCGGACCGCCGTCCGGCCCCCACCACCGTGCGCGTCGAGGCCCCCGTCCTCGGCCCCGTGGGCTCCACGAGCTCCGCCGGTTCCACGGGCGGAGCCGGCGCATGACCGCCGAGCCCCTGGCCGTCATCGGCATGGCCTGCCGCTACCCCGGCGGCATCGACTCGCCCGAGGACCTGTGGCAGGCCCTCGTCGACCGGCGCACCGTCGCCGGCCCCTTCCCCACCGACCGCGGCTGGGACCTCGACGCGCTGCGCCGCGACGGGCGCTGCGCCACCGACCGCGGCGGGTTCCTCGACAGCGCGACCCGGTTCGACGCCGCGTTCTTCGACCTCTCCCCGCGCGAGGCCGACGCCATGGACCCGCAGCAGCGGCTCGCCCTGGAGGTGGGCTGGGAGGCCCTGGAGCACGCCCGCATCGACCCGACCACCCTGCGGGGCTCCCGCACCGGGGTGTACCTCGGCGCCGAGGCCCGGCCGTACGGGCCCGCGCTGCACGAGGCGCCCGCCGACCTCGCCGGCGTGCTGTTCACCGGCACCGCCCCGAGCGTCATCAGCGGGCGGCTGGCCCACACCCTCGGCCTGAACGGCCCCGTCCTCACCGTCGACACCTCGGCCTCCAGCTCGCTGGTGGCGCTGCACCTCGCCGTCGAGGGGCTGCGCGGCGGCGAGTGCGAACTGGCGCTGGCGGGCGGGGTGACGGTGATGACGACGCCCGGCTACCACGTCGCGTTCAGCGCGCTGGGCGGTCTGGCCCCGGACGCCCGCTGCAAGCCCTTCTCCGCGGACGCGGACGGCGTGGCCTGGTCCGAGGGGGCAGGGGTGCTCGTGCTGGAACGGCTGGAGCGGGCACGGCGCCTGGGCCACCGGGTGCTGGCGGTGGTCCGCGGTTCGGCCGTCAACTCCGACGGCGCCGGCCACAGCCTCACGGCCCCGAACGGCGAGGCCCAGCGCGCGGTCATCCACGCCGCGCTCGCCGACGCGGAGCTGGCCCCCGCGGACATCGACGCCGTCGAGGCGCACGGCACCGGCACCCGGCTGGGCGACCGCGTCGAGGCGGGCGCCCTGCTCGCCGCCTACGGCCGGGACCGGGCGCACGGACGCCCGCTGCTGGTCGGCTCGGTGAAGTCCAACCTCGGCCACACCCTCGCCGCGGCGGGCGCCGCCGGCGTCATCAAGACGGTCCTCGCCCTGCGGCACCGCACGCTCCCCGAGTCGCTGCACATCACCGAGCCCACGCCGGCCGTGGACTGGGGGGACGGCGCGGTGCGGCTGCTGACGGAGCCGACCCCGTGGCCGGAGAGCGCGCACCCGCCCCGCGCGGGCGTGTCGGGCTTCGGCATCGGCGGCACCAACGCCCATGTCGTCCTGGAGGCCGCCCCCGCCGAACCGGCCGCCGCCGTACCCGCCGCGCCCGTGGAGTCCTTGGCGTCCTTGGCGGACGGCGCCGACCCCGTCTGGCTGCTCTCCGCCCGTACGCCCGCCGCGCTGGCCGCGCAGGCCGAGCGGCTGCGGGAGCACCTGGCGGCCCGGCCGGAGGCGTCGGCCCGGGAGGTCGCCCGGTCCCTCGCCACGACGCGCGCGGCGCTCGACCACCGCGCCGTCCTGCTCGGCCCGCGGCCGCTGGACGCCCTCGCGGACCTCGCGGCCGGCCGCCCCTCCGCCGCCGTCGTCACCGGCGCGGTCGGGCCCGAGGGCCCCGGGCGGACGGTGTTCGTCTTCCCCGGCCAGGGCGGCCAGTGGGTGGGGATGGGCCGCGAGCTGGCCGCGTCGTCCCCGGTGTTCGCGGCGCGGCTGGCGGAGTGCGCCGAGGCCCTCGCGCCGTACGTGGACTGGCAGTTGGACGATGTGCTGGCGGGCCGTCACGGTTTCGAGGCCGCCGACGTCGTGCAGCCGGCCCTCTGGGCGGTGATGGTCTCGCTGGCCGCCGTGTGGCAGGCGGCCGGTGTCGCTCCCGACGCGGTGGTGGGCCACTCCCAGGGTGAGATCGCGGCGGCCGCCGTCGCCGGGATCCTGACCCTCGACGACGCCGCCAAGGTGGTGGCCCTGCGCAGCCGGGCGCTGACGGCGCTGGCCGGGCGCGGCGGGATGCTCTCCGTCGCCGAAGCGGTGGACGCCGTCCGGGAGCGGATCGCGCCGTACGGGCGGCGGCTGTCGGTCGCGGCCGTCAACGGCCCCTCGGCGACGGTGGTCTCCGGTGAGCCCGACGCCCTGCGGGAGCTGGCGGACGCGTACGGCGAGGCGGTGCGCACCCGGCTGATCCCGGTCGACTACGCCTCGCACAGCGCCCACGTGGACGAGCTGCGCGAGGAGGTCCTCGCCGTCCTGAAGGGGATCGAGCCGGGCCGGGCCCTGGTCCCGATGGTCTCCGCGCTGACCGGGGAGTGGCTGGCCGGCCCCGAGGCGGGCCCGGAGTACTGGTACGCGAGCCTGCGCGAGACCGTCGAGTTCGACCGGGCCGTCGGGGTGCTCACCACCGCCGGCCACGGCGCCTTCGTCGAGGTGTCGCCGCACCCGCTGCTGGTCGGCGGCATCGCCGCCGAGGCGGCGGTCGGCACCCTGCGGCGCGAGGACGGCGGCCCGGACCGTCTGCTGGCCTCGCTGGCCGAGGCCCACGTCCGGGGGGTGCCCGTCGACTGGGGCACGGTGCTGCCGGCGGCCGGCCGCACCGTGGACCTGCCCACGTACGCCTTCCAGCGCACCCGTCACTGGCTGGCCGCCGGTCAGCAGGCCCCGGCGCGTCCCGACCCGGACGCCGCCGCCCCGGCCCAGGCCCCCGCCGCCCCGGCCCCCGCGGCCCTGGGCACCGAACGGGCCGTGCTGGACCTGGTCCGCGCCCACGCCGCGGCCGTCCTCGGCCACGACGGCGCCGGGGGCGTGCACCCGACCCGCACCTTCAAGTCCCAGGGCCTGGGTTCCGTCCTGGCCGTCGAGCTGCGCAACCGCCTCGCGTCCGCCACCGGCCTCGCGCTCCCGCCGGGCCTGGTGTACGACCATCCGTCACCCGCCGTCCTGGCGTCCCACCTGCACACCGCCCTGAACCCCGATCCGCTGCCCGCCGCGCTCGACGCCCTCGAAGCGCTGCTCGCCGCCGCCGAGGACCCGGCGGCCCGGGCGCGGGCGCTGGCCCGGCTGGAGTCGCTGGTGGGCCGGACCGGCGGCGGGCCCGGTGCCGGGGCCGGCCGGGGGACCGGCGCGGACGCCCTGTCCGACACCACCGACGACGAACTCCTCGCCCTCATCGAGGCCGAGCTCGGCCCCGACCGTGATCACTGAACGGAGAACCATGTCCGCCCGACCCGACCCCACCGCCGACGACGACCTGTGGCTGCGCTGCTACCGGAGGACGGAGGCCCCCGCCGCCCGCCTGGTGTGCTTCCCGCACGCGGGGGGCACCGCCCCGTTCTACCGCCCGGTGCCGTTCGCGCTGGCCGACGCCGACCGCGTCGAGGTCCTGGCCGTCCAGTACCCGGGCCGTCAGGACCGCCGCCGGGAGGAGCCGATCGCCGACCTGCACGTCCTGGCCGACCGGATCCACGAGGTGCTGGCCCGGCAGCCCGAGCTGCCCCTGGTGCTGTTCGGCCACAGCATGGGCGCCGTCGTCGCCTTCGAGGTGGCCCGCCGCTGCGAGGCCGCCGGCCGGCCCGCCGCCCGCCTGGTCGTCTCCGGCCGGCGCGGCCCGGCGATCGGGCTGGGCCCGGCCGAGGGGGTGCACCTGCTCGGCGACGACGCGATCACCGACGAGATCCGCCGCCTGGACGGGTCCTCGTCCGTCGTCCTCGACGACCCGGACCTGATGGCGGCCGCGATGCCGGCGCTGCGCGCCGACTACCGCGCCATCGAGACCTACCGGGCCGGCGCCGACGCCGTGGTCGGCTGCCCGATCACCTCCCTGACGGGCGACCGCGACCCCAAGACCTCGGTCGCCGAGGCGGAGGACTGGCGGGCCCACACCACCGGCGGGTTCGACCTCCAGGTCTTCCCCGGCGGGCACTTCTTCCTCACCGAGGAGATGCCGCAGGTCATCGGCCTGCTGGACGGCCACCTGGCCGAGGCCGCGGACGCTCGCCGCGCGTCCTCCGGCGGACGGTGACGCGGCCGCGGGTGCCTCCCGTGCGGTCCGAACCG
>NZ_JBHVET010000562.1:0-5884 GCF_042802135.1 Kitasatospora sp. NPDC057512 | reverse complement strand
GCGAGAAGCCGACGAACTCGGCCGGGTCGGCGATCACCGTCACACCGCCGGCCAACGCCATCGAGCACTCGCCCGACCGCAGGGCCAGGATCGCCTGGTGCATCGCCACCAGGGACGACGAACACGCCGTGTCGACGGTCACCGCAGGTCCGTTCAGACCCAGCGTGTACGACACCCGGCCGGAGAGCACGCTCAGCGCGTTCCCGGTGATCAGGTGCGCCTCGGCGCCCGGGACGGTGGCACCCGTCGCGATGTAGCCCGACGGCGCCGCGCCGACGAAGACACCGGTCGCGGAGCCGTGCAGCGACTTCGGGTCGATGCCGGCCCGCTCGACGGCCTCCCAGGAGGTCTCCAGCAGCAGGCGCTGCTGCGGGTCCATCGCCATCGCCTCACGCGGGCTGATCCCGAAGAACCCGGCGTCGAACTCCGCCGCCCCGCTGAGGAATCCGCCCTCCACGACGTAGGTCGAGCCCTCGGCGTCCGGGTCCGGGTCGAAGAGCGCGTCGATGTCCCACCCGCGGTCGGCCGGGAACGCGCCGATCGCGTCGCCGCCCGCCGCCAGCAGGTCCCACAGCTCCTCGGGGGTCCGGACACCGCCGGGGTAGCGGCAGGCCATACCGACGATCGCGATCGGATCGGTCGACACCGCCGCCGCTGCCGCTGCCATCACGGCCTGGCTCTCGTCCGCGTCCGTGCCGAACAGTGCGGCCAGGATCTCGTCCGCCAGCGCGGACGCGCTCGGGTGGTCGAAGATCACCGTGGACGGCAGCCGCAGGCCGCACGCGGTGTTCAGGCGGTTGCGGAGCTCGACGGCGGTCAGCGAGTCGAAGCCCAGCTCGCGGAACGCCCGGCTCGCCACGATCTCGTCCACCGACTCGTGGCCCAGCACCGCGGCCGCGTGCGTCCGCACCAGTTCGGTGACCGTCCGGCGCCGCTCGGCCGCCGACAGGCCGGCCAGCCGGGAGGCGAACTCGCCGCGCTCGTCCTCGTCACGACGGACCGTCGTGTCCTCCTGGGCCTCGGGGATGGTGTCCAGCAGCGGGCGAGGCCGCGCGGCCGTGAAGACCGGCGCGAACTTCTCCCACTCGACGTCCGCCAGGGCGATGAAGGTCTCGTCGTCGGCGAGGATCTCGCCGAGCGCGGTCAGCGCCCGCTGCGTGTCGAGGAAGTTCATGCCCTGCCGCAGCAGGCGGTGCGGGGTCACCCGGCCGGGAGCCTGGTCCATCGCCGCGTCCACGGCGTCCCAGTCACGGGTGTTCCAGACACCCCAGGCGATCGAGGTGCCCGGCAGGCCACGGGCACGCCGGTCCTCGGCGAGCCCGTCCAGGAAGGAGTTGCCGGCCGCGTAGGCGGCGTGGTCGTTGCTGCCCCAGGTCGCCGAGATCGACGAGAAGAGGACGAACTCGTCGATGCCCAGGTGCGTCGTCGCCTCGTCCAGGTGGACGGCGCCCGCCGCCTTCGCGCCGACCGCGATGGCCAGTTCCTCCCGGCTGGTGTCCTCCACCCGGGCCAGAATCGGCGCGTTGGCGGAGTGCAGGACGGTGGACAGGCCGGGGCCGGTGTTCTCGATCCACGCGACCATCGCCGTGACCTGCGCACGCTCCGTGAGGTCGCAGCTGACGACCTCGACAGCGGATCCCCCGTTGGCCACGGCGGCGGCCAGCGCCGCCACCCCGGGCGCCGACGGGCCGGAGCGGGAGGTCAGAACGACCCTCGGCGCACGGTGCTCGGCCAGCCACGGGCCGATGCAGACACCGATCGAGCCGGTGCCGCCGGTCAGCAGGACCGTGCCGCGCGGCGACCAGTCCTCCGACTCGACGCGCCGGGCCTCGGCCCGCACCAGGCGGCGCAGGAACACCCCGGACGGCCGTACGGCGACCTGGTCCTCACTGCCGTCCGCGAGGACGCCGGCCAGGCGGGTCGCCGCCTCGACGTCCAGCACCGGCGGCAGGTCGACCAGACCGCCCCAGCGGTCCGCGTGCTCCAGACCGACCGTACGGCCGAGACCCCAGACCTGGGTCTGCACCGGGCTGGTCGTCACCTCGCCGGCGGCGGCCTGCACCGCGCCACGGGTCAGCACCCAGAGGGGAGCGGTGATCCCGGACCGGCCCAGCCTCTGGACCAGGTCGAGGGTGTCCGCGCTGCCCCGGGACAGCCACGCGAACTCGGCGTCCGGCGACTCGTCCAGGGCCAGGAGGGACACCACGCCCCGCACGTCCGCGCCTTCGATGGCCGCGTCGAGGCCCGCGAGCGTCGTCCGCACCACCTCGGCACCACAGCTCGCCAGCGCCTCGGCGATCGTCGCCGCGTCGGGGGCGTCGCCCACGACGAACCAAGTGCCGGACAGAACCGCCGGGCCGCTGACGGTGGACGGCTGCCAGGTGATGCGGTAGCGCCAGTCGTCCACCGACAGCTTCGCCCGCTCCAGCACCGGGGCCTCGGGCCAGTAGCGCCGCCGCTGGAACGCGTAGGTCGGCAGCGCGACGGTCGTGCCGCCGCCGAGCACCGACGTCCAGTCGACGGGGGCGCCCTGGACGTAGGCCTCGGCGAGCGAGGTCAGCAGACGCTGCTCGCCGCCCTCGTCCCGTCGCAGCGTGCCCACGACGACCGGGGAGCGGTCCTCCAGGCTGTCACCGATCGCCGGGGTCAGCACCGGATGCGGCGAGACCTCCAGGAACACACCGTGGCCCGCGTCGCCAAGGATCCGCACGGCGCGGTCGAACTCCACCGTCTCGCGCAGGGACGCGTACCAGTAGCCCGGGTCCAGCTCCGGACCGGACAGCCACGCACCGGTCAGCGCCGACACCATGGGGATACGGGCCTCGGTCGGTGTGATGCCCTCAAGGACGGCGAGGATCTCCTCCCGCAGCTCGTCCACGTGCGCACTGTGGGACGCGTAGTCCACCGGGATCATCCGGGCACGCGGCGAATCCCCGCACGACTCGGCGAGTTCGCGCAGTGCGTCGGCGTCGCCGGAGACGACCGTCGCCGACGGGCCGTTCACGGCGGCGATGGACAACCGGGAACCGTACGAAGCGATCCGCGCCCGGACACCCGCCACCGGCTCCGCGATCGACAGCATCCCACCACGACCGGCCAGCACCTTCAGGGACTTGCTCCGCAGAGCCACCACCTTGGCGGCATCGTCCAGGGAGAGAATCCCCGCGACAGCAGCAGCGGCGATCTCACCCTGCGAGTGACCCACCACCGCATCGGGAGCGACACCCGCCGCCTCCCAGACGGCGGCGAGCGACACCATCACCGCCCACAACGCCGGCTGCACCACATCGGCGGCCTCGAAACCATGACGTCCGGCCAGAACATCGTCCAACTGCCATTCCACGTAAGGCTTCAGGGCCTCGGCACACTCGGCCAGCCGTTCGGCGAACACTGGCGAAGACTCCGCCAGCTCACGCCCCATCCCGACCCACTGACTGCCCTGCCCCGGGAAGACGAACACCGTCCGCCCCACACCAGCGGCAGCCACCGCCCCCGTGACCACACCCGCCGCCGGCTGCCCCGTAGCGACGGCCGTCAGCCCCGCCGCCAGTTCGCTCCGCTCGCCACCGAGCACGACGGCCCGGTGCTCCAGCGCCGCACGCGTCGTCGCCAACGACCACGCCACATCACCGACCGACAACTCCGGCCGCTCCGCCACGTGTTCACGCAGCCGACCCGCCTGGCCGGCGAGCGCCACCGCGCTGCGACCGGAGACCGGCCAGGCCACACCTGCCGCCCCGGTGAGCACCGGGTTCTCCTGGCCCGCCGGCTCGACCGCCGCCTCGACGGCCGCCGGGGCCTCCTCCACGATCAGGTGGACGTTCGTACCGCTCACACCAAAGGCCGACACACCCGCCCGGCGCGGCCGCTCACCCGCCGGCCACGCCACCGACTCGCTCAGCAGCCGCACGTTCCCGGACGTCCAGTCCACATGCGAGGACGGCTCGTCCGCGTGCAGCGTCTTCGGCAGCACCTCGTGCCGCAGCGCCATCACCATCTTGATCACACCGGCCACACCGGCCGCGCACTGCGAGTGCCCGATGTTGGACTTCACCGAACCCAGCCACAGCGGCCGGTCCTCGAACCGCTCCTGGCCATAGGTGGCCAGCAGCGCGCCCGCCTCGATCGGGTCACCGAGCGTCGTGCCGGTGCCGTGGGCCTCCACCGCGTCGACGTCGGAGGGCGACAGCTGCGCGTTGGCCAGCGCCGCGCGGATCACCCGCCGCTGCGAGGGACCGTTCGGCGCGGACAGGCCGTTGGACGCGCCGTCCTGGTTCGCCGCGCTGCCGCGGATCACCGCCAGCACCTGGTGCCCGTTGCGCCGGGCGTCCGACAGGCGCTCCAGCAGCACCATGCCCGCGCCCTCACCCCAGCCGATGCCGTCGGCCTCCTCCGAGAACGCCTTCGACCGACCGCTCGACGCCATGCCGCCCTGACGCCCGAACTCCATGAACGCACCCGGCGACACCATCACCGCCACGCCACCGGCCAACGCCATCGAGCACTCACCCGACCGCAGCGCCAGGATCGCCTGGTGCATCGCCACCAGAGACGACGAACACGCCGTGTCCACCGTCACCGCCGGACCGGTCAGACCCAGGCAGTACGAGATCCGACCCGACGCCACGGACGACACCGTACCGATCAGCCGGTAGCCGTCCAGGCTGGCGTCTTCGACGGGCAGGCTGGCCTCGTAACCGGCGTGGCTGGCGCCGACGAAGACGCCGGTCGCCGAGCCGTGCAGCGACCGCGGGTCGATCCCCGCGCGCTCGATCGCCTCCCACGAGGTCTCCAGCAGCAGCCGCTGCTGCGGGTCCATCGCCAGCGCCTCACGCGGGCTGATCCCGAAGAACCCCGCGTCGAACTCGGCCACGTCGTAGACGAATCCGCCCTGCCGACGGTAGCCGCCCTGGTTGTCGAACGCCTCCCAGCCGCGGTCGGACGGGAACCCGCCCACCGCGTCGACGCCGTCGGCCACCAGGTTCCAGAACTCCTCGGGCCCCGTCACGCCGCCCGGGTAACGGCACCCCATGCCCACGATCGCGATCGGCTCGCGGGCGCCGGACTCCAACTCCTTGACCCGCTCACGGGTTTCGAAGTGCTCGGCGGCCAGCTTCCTCAAAGCGTCGAGCAGCTGCTTCTCATCGGCCATCGTGGGTCCTCCTCGACGTCGTCTTGATCTGAGCACCGGAGATCATCACGACGCCCCCAGTTCCTTGTTGATGAAGTCCAGAACCTCGTCGGCCGAGGCTTCGTTGAGCTGTCCGGCCACGGTCTGCCGGGTGACGGCAGCGCCACCGTCCTCCGCGCCGGCGCCGGGGGCGCCGCGCCGCATCCACCGGGACAGCAGGGTCTGCATGCGCTCGGTGATGTCCTGGCGCGCGTCGGCTCCCCCGTCGACGGAGTCCAGTTCGGCAGCCAGCCGCTCCATGGTCTCCAGCACCGGATCGCCGTCGGCCGCTCCGCCGGTGCCGACCAGCTCACCTCGTACGTAGTCCGCGAGGGCGGTGGCGTTCGGGTGGTCGAAGACCATCGTGGAGGCCAGCTTGACACCGACCTCCTTGGAGAGGCGGTTCCGTAGCTCGACGGCGCCGACGGAGTCGAAGCCAAGCTCCTTGAACGCCCGCTGCGGCAGCACGTCGTCCGCCGAGTCGTGACCGAGGACGGCGGCCGCGTGACCGCGCACGAGGTCGGTCAGGACCTGGCGCTGCTCCGCGACCGGCATCCCCGCCAACCGGCCTGCCCACGCGCCGACTTCCTCGACAGTGGACTCGACGGCGGCCTCAGCGGCCAGGACCGCGCGGACCTCGGGAAGGTCCGCCAGCAGACGGCTGGCCCGGTAGAGGGTATAGGTCGGCACGAACTGCGGCCAGTCGAAGCCGGC
>NZ_JBHVET010000561.1:0-5887 GCF_042802135.1 Kitasatospora sp. NPDC057512 | reverse complement strand
GTCCAGGCGAAGGTGTCGCGCTCGGGAGCGCGGCCGTCGGTCGTCGGGGCCGACACCCTCGGTCTTTTCCGGTCCGGGCCCTCCAGGTCCGGGTCCTCCAGGTCCGGTTCCGACACGCCCTAGCCGCGCACCGCTCCGGTGACCAGCCACTTGCCGCCGCGGGCGCGCCAGGCCAGGAAGCCGGCCCGCAGCAGCATGAACAGGTTCATCGCCCACCAGAGCCCGGCCAGTCCGGTGCCGGTGGCGGGCACCGCCAGGGCCACCGGGACGAACACCGCCAGGGTGGCGAGCCCGGCCCAGGCCAGGTAGGGGCCGTCCCCGGCGCCCATCAGCACGCCGTCCAGCACGAAGACCGGGCCGGCCACCGGCTGGGTGAGCGCGAGCAGCAGCAGGGCGGTGTCCAGCTGGGCCCGGACGGCCGGATCGGGCGTGAAGAGCGGGACGTACAGCGGGCGGGCGACCACCACCAGCAGGCCGAGCACCAGCCCGGAGACGACGCCCCACTCGACCATCCGCCGGGTGGCGGCCCGGGCGCCGGGGACGTCCGAGGCGCCCAGGTAGCGGCCGATGATGGCCTGTCCGGCGATCGCGATCGCGTCCAGCGCGAAGGCCAGGAAGTTGAACAGCGCCATGGTGATCTGGTGGGCGGCGACCTGGTCGTCGCCGAGCCGGGCGGCCACCGCGGTGGCGGTCATCAGCACCGCGCGCAGGCTGATCGTCCGGACCAGCAGCGGGCCGCCGGCCCTGGCACTGGCCCGGATGCCCGCGGTGTCCGGCCGTAGCGAGGCCCCTTCCCGGCGGGCGCCGCGGACCACCACGACCAGGTAGACGGCGGCCATCCCGGTCTGGGCGAGCACGGTGCCCCAGGCCGAGCCGGCCACCCCGAGCCCGGCGCCGTACACCAGGCCCGCGTTCAGGCCGATGTTGGCGGCGAAGCCCGCGACGGCCACCACCAGCGGCGTGCGGGTGTCCTGGAGGCCGCGCAGCACCCCGGTGGCGGCCAGCACCATGAGCATCGCCGGGATGCCCAGCGAGCTGATCCGCAGGTACGTCACCGCGTGCGGCGCGGCGGTCGCCGAGGCGCCCAGCGCGTCGGCCGCCCAGGGGGCCAGCAGCAGGGTGAGGAGGACCACCGGGACGGCCAGGCCCAGGGCGAGCCAGATGCCGTCGACGCCCTGCTGCACGGCGCCCCGGCGGTCCCCGGCGCCGATCCGGCGGGCGACCGCCGCGGTGGTGGCGTAGGCGAGGAAGACGAACACGCCGGTCGCGGTGGAGAGCGCGGCGGAGGCGACGCCCACCCCGGCCAGCTGGGGGGTGCCGAGGTGGCCGACGATCGCCGAGTCGGCCATCAGGAAGAGCGGTTCGGCGACGAGTGCGCCGAAGGCCGGGACGGCCAGGGCGAGGATCTCCCGGTCGTGCCGGCGTCGCGAGGGCTTCGGGGCCGGGGTCGGGGGCGAGGCGGTCATGGGCTCCAGGCTACTCATCCACAGGTAATGGATGTAAGGGCCTAGTGACTATTACTCGAAATCTTGAGCGGCGCGGTTCGTCCGCTCTGCGCCCACAGCCGTTCGGAGGTGTGTGAAGAATTTCTCATGCACAGGCCCGAGAAGAGGTAATCCCAGGTCAACAGGTTGACGGTGGATCGATTGTTCGGTTATCCACAGGGACGTCCACAGGGGTGTCCACAGCTTTGCGGCAGTTCTCCACAGGACGGGGCCGGTCATCCACACCCCCTGTGGATAACCGCCTTGGCGCAACGGCGTCCGGCGCCTTAGCGTGGGCCCTCCGCCCGACACTCCCGCCGCCCCGGCGTCCGATTTGTCGGGACCGTGGCGTACAAAGAGGAGCGGATCCGCTCCATCCAGCCACCGGCAAGCCCGCTCCACCTTCGCACCACTCGCTGATCGGGGAACACGCGTGACCGGCCCCCAGTACGACGACCACGACGCCCCGCCGCCGGAGGAGGACTGGCAGCCCGCCGAGGACCCCTTCCCGGCCGGCGCCTTCGACGACGCGCCCTTCCCGGACGGCCCGGGGGACCGGCTGCCGGTCTCGCGCGGCCGTGGCCAGGGCGGTCAGGGCGGCCAGGGCGGCAACCGCGACGGCCAGAAGGGCGGCTTCCAGAAGGGCGGCAAGGGCGACCGGAAGGACGGCGGCTGGCAGCGCCGGGACGAGGGCGGCGGTGACGGGGGCGGGGGCGTGGACGGCTTCGAGCGCGTCCCGCCGCAGGACCTGGACGCCGAGAAGTCCGTCCTCGGCGGCATGCTGCTCTCCAAGGACGCCATCGCCGACGTGGTCGAGGTGCTCAAGCCGGTCGACTACTACCGGCCCGCGCACGAGATGGTCCACGGCGCGATCCTCGACCTCTACGCCCGCGGCGAGCCGGCCGACCCGATCACCGTGGCCGGCGAGCTGACCAAGCGCGGCGAGCTCCAGCGCGTCGGCGGCGCCTCCTACCTGCACACCCTGGTCAACTCCGTCCCGACCGCGGCCAACGCCGAGTACTACGCCCAGATCGTGCACGAGCGCGCGGTGCTGCGCCGGCTGGTCGAGGCGGGCACCCGGATCGCCGGCATGGGCTACGCGGCCGAGGGCGACGTGGACGAGATCGTCAACGCCGCCCAGGCGGAGATCTACGCCGTCACCGAGCAGCGCACCAACGAGGACTACGCACCGCTCTCCGACATCATGGAGGGCGCCCTCGACGAGATCGAGGCGATCGGCTCCCGCAACGGCGAGATGTCCGGCGTCCCCACCGGCTTCGCCGACTTCGACCAGCTCACCAACGGCCTCCACCCCGGCCAGATGATCGTCATCGCGGCCCGCCCCGCGATGGGCAAGTCCACCCTGGCGCTGGACTTCGCCCGGGCCTGCTCGATCCACCACAAGCTGCCGAGCGTGATCTTCTCGCTCGAAATGGGCCGCAACGAGATCGCCATGCGCCTGCTCTCCGCCGAGGCCCGGGTGGCGCTGCACCACATGCGCTCCGGCAACATGACGGACGACGACTGGACGCGCGTGGCCCGCCGGATGCCCGACGTCAGCGAGGCGCCGCTGTTCATCGACGACTCGCCGAACCTGTCGATGATGGAGATCCGGGCCAAGTGCCGCCGGCTGAAGCAGCGCAACGACATCAAGCTGGTCGTCATCGACTACCTCCAGCTGATGCAGTCCGGCGGCTCCCGGCGGGCCGAGAACCGCCAGCAGGAGGTCTCGGACATGTCCCGTAACCTCAAGCTGCTGGCCAAGGAGCTGGAAGTCCCGGTCATCGCGCTGTCCCAGCTGAACCGTGGTCCCGAGCAGCGCACCGACAAGCGGCCGATGGTCTCGGACCTCCGCGAGTCCGGCTCGATCGAGCAGGACGCCGACATGGTCATCCTGCTGCACCGCGAGGACGCCTACGAGAAGGAGTCCCCGCGCGCGGGCGAGGCCGACCTGATCGTCGCCAAGCACCGTAACGGTCCGACCGCGACGATCACGGTGGCCTTCCAGGGCCACTACTCGCGCTTCGTCGACATGACCCGGGACTGAGCCCGGGCCCCGGCCGGGAGCGGTCAGACGGTGACGGTGGCGCGGAAGAGCGTGCTGCCGGTGCCGGAGAGGCGGGTCGGGGCGCCGGTGGCGGGGAGGAAGGCGGCCTGGCCGCGGGCCAGGTCCAGGACGGTGCCGTCGGCGGCGGTCAGCCGGGCGGCGCCCTCGGTGCAGAGCAGGATCTGCGGGGTGCGGCCGTCGATCTCGCGCTCGGCGCCGTCCAGGACGAAGCGGGAGAGCCGGAACTCGTCGATCGGGACGGGGTAGAGCTCCTCGCCCGGGGTGCCCTCGACCGGGACCGGCTCCAGCGGCTCGGGGGCGCCGGCCTCGAAGACCACGACCTCCAGCAGCTCCGGCACGTCGATGTGCTTGGGGGTGAGGCCGGCCCGCAGCACGTTGTCGGAGTTGGCCTGGAGCTCGACGCAGACGCCGGACAGGTAGCCGTGCGGCACCCCGGCGCCCAGGTAGAGCCCCTGGCCGGCCCGCAGCCGGACGTGGTTGAGCAGCATGCCCGCGACCACGCCGCGGTCGGCCGGGAAGTCCTCGGCGATCCGGGCGTACGGGGCGTACTCCCCGTCCGGGTCGGTCGCGGCCAGGACCTCGACGGTCCGCCGGACGGTCTCCGGGTCCAGCGCGAGGGCGGCGGTCAGGGCGCCGCGCAGCGCCTCGGACTGGTCCTCGGCGGCCAGCCGGTCGATCACCGGGGCGAGCCCGGGCACCGCGAGCCCGGCCAGCAGCCGGGCCGCGTCGGCGGGCCGCCGGAAGCCGCACAGGCCGTCGAAGTCGCCCAGCGCGCAGACCATTTCGGGCTTGTGGTTGGCGTCCCGGTAGTTGCGCTCGGGGGCGTCCAGGGGGATCCCGAGGGCGTTCTCGGCGGCGAAGCCGGCCCGGGCCTGGTCGAGCGTGGGGTGGGCCTGGATGGACAGCGGGATGCCGGCGGCCAGGACCTTGAAGAGGAACGGCAGGGTCGGGCCGAACCTGGCCACGCTCGCGGCGCCCAGCTCGCCCTCGGGGTCGGCCGCGATCAGCTCGTCCAGCCGGCGCGGGCCCTCGCCGCGGTCGGCGCGGGACGGGGCGCCGGGGTGGGCGCCCATCCACAGCTCGGCCTGCGGTTCACCGGTCGGCCGCTGCCCGAGCAGCTCGGGCAGGGCGGTGAGCGACCCCCAGGCGTACGGGCGGACGGTGTTGACGAGCCTGTCCATGCGCGCGGTCCTACTCCTTCGCAGTCTGGGCGGCCCCGGATGTCCCGAGTCCGGATCGCCGGGGCGGGCCCGGCGGTGCGGGCGGTCCGGGCACGGGCAAGGGAAACGACCCTAGCCGAACGGTGTCACCCACGGGGAAACGGTGGCCACCGGGTGGGAGTGCCACGGCCGGACCGGTGGTTCCCGGCGCGGTAGTAGGATGCCAGGACGCAGTAGCCTCCGCCCTGCGCGCAGTTCGCCACCGAGGTCCTCCCGGCGGGCTGCCGGCGGAGCCGCGTTCCAGAGTGCGGGCGCCGGTGTTCCGAGACCCCCCGTCATCGGCCGAGAGGTTTGTACGTGACCGTGAACCAGCAGAGTTTTGCTGATCTCGGCAAGGTCCTGGTGATCATCCCGACCTACAACGAGGCGGAGAACGTCGAGCGGATCGTCGGCCGGGTCCGTGCCGCCGTCCCCGAGGCGCACGTCCTGGTTGCCGACGACAACAGCCCCGACGGGACCGGCGAGCTGGCCGACAAGCTGGCCGTCGAGGACGAGCACGTCCACGTCATGCACCGCAAGGGCAAGGAGGGCCTGGGGGCCGCCTACCTCGCGGGCTTCCGCTGGGGCATCGACAACGGCTACGACGTCCTGGTCGAGATGGACGCGGACGGCTCGCACCAGCCCGAGGAGCTGGACCGGCTGCTGGGCGCGCTGCGCGGCGCCGACCTGGTGCTGGGCTCGCGCTGGGTGCCGGGCGGTCGGGTGGTGAACTGGCCGAAGTCGCGGCTGCTGCTCTCGCGCGGCGGCTCGACCTACTCGCGGCTGATGCTGGGCGTGCCGATCCGGGACGTCACCGGCGGCTACCGGGCGTTCCGCAAGGAGACCCTGCTGGGTCTGGGCATGGACGAGGTCGCCTCGGCCGGGTACTGCTTCCAGGTCGACCTGGCCTGGCGCACGGTGAAGGCCGGGTTCAAGGTCGCCGAGGTGCCGATCACCTTCGTGGAGCGCGAGCTGGGGGCGTCCAAGATGAGCCGCAACATCGTGGTCGAGGCGCTGTGGCGGGTGACCACCTGGGGTGTCACCGACCGGCTGGCCAAGCTGCGCGGGGCCACCGCGAAGCGCTGACCGACCGAACCGTCCGTGGCCGAAGGGCCCGTCCACCGAACCGGTGGACT
>NZ_JBHVET010000560.1:0-5896 GCF_042802135.1 Kitasatospora sp. NPDC057512 | reverse complement strand
GGAGCAGCGGCGGGCCGGGGCCTTGGGAGCGGGCGGTGACGCGGGCGTCAGGCCTTGGTGACGTCCTCGATCTCGTCGTCGTCCTCGCGACCGGGGGTCTTGAGGTTGAACTTGACGATCGCGAAGCGGAAGAGGAAGTAGTAGATCGCGGCGAAGGCCAGGCCGAGCGGGATGATCATCCACGGGTCGGTGGCCTTGTTCCAGGCCAGCGCGTAGTCGATCAGGCCGCCGGAGAAGGTGAAGCCGTCGTGCACGCCGAGCGCCCAGGTGACGGTCATCGAGACGGCGGTGAGCAGCGCGTGGATGACGTACAGGACCGGGGCGATGAAGACGAAGGCGAACTCGATCGGCTCGGTGACACCGGTCACGAAGGAGGTCAGGGCCAGCGAGACCATCATGCCGGTGACGGCCTTGCGGCGGTGCGCCTTGGCGGCGTGGGCGATGGCGAGTGCGGCGGCGGGCAGCGCGAACATCATGATCGGGTAGAAGCCCGACATGAACTGTCCGGCGGTCGGGTCGCCGGCGAAGAAGCGGGTCAGGTCGCCGTGCACGACGGTGCCGTCGGGCTTGGTGAAGTCACCGGTCTGGAACCAGGCGTAGGAGTTCACGAACTGGTGCATGCCGACCGGCAGCAGACCGCGGTTGACCAGGCCGAAGGCGCCCGCACCGAACGCGCCGGCGCCGATCAGGGTGTCGTTCAGGCTCTTGATGGCGTCGCCGATCGGGCCCCAGGCCAGACCGAAGAAGACGCCGACGGCGGTGCCGACGAAGGCCATGATGATCGGGACCAGGCGGCGGCCGTTGAAGAAGCCGAGCCAGTCGACCAGCTTGGTGCGGTGGTACTTCTGCCACAGCACCGCGGCCAGTAGGCCGATCACGATGCCGCCGAGCACACCCGGGTTCTGGTAGGTGGCCGCCTCGTCCTTGCCGGGGAGGATCTTGTACTCGGTGATCGGGAACGCGGTGAGCACGTTCTTGTACACCAGGAAGCCGACCAGGGCGGCGAGGGCGGTGGAGCCGTCCGCCTTCTTGGCGTAGCCGATCGCGATACCCACCGCGAAGAGCATCGGCAGAGCGTCGAAGACCGAGGTGCCGGCGGTGTTGAACACCGCGGCGACCTTGTCCCAGCCGAGGCCGTCCTTGCCGAACACGTCGTCCTGGCCGAGACGCATCAGCAGACCGGCTGCGGGGAGCACGGCGATGGGCAGCTGGAGGCTGCGACCGATCTTCTGCAGACCCTGGAGGAGGTTCTGGCCGAACTTCTTGGCGGGGCTGGGTGAGGCCGGAGCCGTGGCGGGCGCCGGTGCCTGCGCAGACTGACTCATGGGGGTGGGTTCCTAACGGCATGGCGGTCGGTCGGGGGGAAGGCACAGGGGCCGAACCGCGAACTGGTCTACACCACACGTGGTGTAGACCAGTTTTGTAGCACGGGTGGAGAAGTCGAGGAACCCCGGAAAGCGGTGTCGCCGGGAAGCGCTATGAAATCGAAACCTACTTACCGAATGGCGATCATGGTAGCGACCGCGATTGGGATTTTGGCCGACTGCGCAACAAAATCGATTTTGGCTAATCGCGCAACAAAAGCACGGCGTGCTCCGGTGGGCCCTGCCAGGCGCGTTGGGCCCGGCCGGCCGGGCTTTCCGAAATGCCGAAGGCCTCCGGACCGGTGGTCCGGAGGCCTTTGCGGGGATAACCCGGGTGACGCCCGGGTTCAGGCCTTGGTGACGTCCTCGACCTCGGCCTCGTCCTCCCGCCCGGGAGTTTTCAGGTTGAATTTGACGATGATGAACCGGAAGAGCGCGTAGTACACGACGGCGAAGCAGAGGCCGATCGGGATGATCAGCCACGGTTTGGTGGCCAGTCCCCAGTTGATCACGTAGTCGATCAGGCCGGCCGAGAAGCTGAACCCGTCGTGCACCCCGAGCCCCCAGGTCACCGCCATCGAGGCGCCGGTCAGCAGCGCGTGCACGGCGTACAGGGCCGGGGCGATGTAGGCGAAGGAGTACTCGATGGGTTCGGTGACGCCCGTCACGAAGGAGGTCAGGCCGACCGAGAGCATCAGGCCGTAGATCTCCTTGCGCCGGTGCGGCTTCGCCGAGTGCGCGATCGCGAGCGCGGCGGCCGGCAGCGCGAACATCATGATCGGGAAGAAGCCGGACTGGAACTGGCCGGCCGTCGGGTCGCCCGCCAGGAAGCGCGGGATGTCGCCGTGCACGATCGCGCCGTCCGGCTTGGTGAACTCCCCGAACTGGAACCAGACGAAGGTGTTCAGCAGCTGGTGCATGCCGATCAGCAGCAGCGCCCGGTTGAACAGGCCGAAGATGCCGGCGCCGCCCGCGCCCAGGTCGGAGAGGGTCTGCGAGAAGTCGTTCAGGCCGCGGCCGATCGGCGGCCAGACCCAGAGCGCCACCACGGCGGTCAGCATGCCGACCAGCGCGGTGATCATCGGCACCAGGCGGCGGCCGTTGAAGAAGCCGAGCCAGTCGACCAGCTTGGTGCGGTGGAACCGCACCCACAGCCAGGCCGACATCAGGCCGATCAGGATGCCGCCGAGCACCCCCGGGTTCTGGAACGTCGCGGCCGCCGCCTTCGCCGAGCCGTAGTCCACGCACTGGTCGCTGACCAGCACCGTCGGCGGCTTGCAGCTCTCCGGGAAGGCGTGCAGGACCTTGTAGTACACCAGGAAGCCGACCACGGCGGCGAGCGCCGTCGAGCCGTCCGCCTTCTTCGCCATGCCGATCGCGACGCCGATGCAGAACAGCAGCGGCAGGCCGAAGGAGGAGTCGAGCAGCGCGCCGCCGGCCGAGGCGAAGACCTTCGCGACGTTGTCCCAGCCGAGGCCGTCCTTGCCGAACACGTCGGGCTGGCCGAGGCGGTTGAGGATGCCCGCGGCGGGGAGCACCGCCACCGGGAGCTGCAGGGAGCGGCCCATCTTCTGGAGGCCGCCGTAGAAGATGTGCCATCGTTTGGCCTGCGGGGCCGTGGCGCCTGCCGAACTCATCCTTCGCCCTCCGAGAGCAGTTGCCGACCGGGGGGCCCGGCGGGACCCCCGGGCAGGGCTCGGGAACACCCGGGGCCGTTCCCGCGTTCGTCGGAGTACACATATATTGGTGTAGACCACTTAGACGCAGGTCGCACTCCGGAGGCGCGAGCCCCGCTGATCGTCATCCTCGGGCGGCGATCCGGAGCCTGCCCGCCGGAATGGGCCGAAAGTGGACTAACGTGGCGGACCGGACCGGCACGGGTGATGCTGGTCGCGCCGCTCGCAGGCCGACCGCGGCCGAACCCGCGTCAGCCACCGGCACGCACCTCACCGCACGACGGTCGAGGGGCACCCAGCACCAGCGCAGGACGGCACCCGGCAGAGCCGCCGAAGGGCCGAGACAGAGGGAGAAACCAGATGGCCAGCAAGGCTGAGAAGATCGTCGCCGGTCTGGGCGGCATCGACAACATCGAAGAGGTCGAGGGCTGCATCACCCGCCTGCGCACCGAGGTCAAGGACGCCTCCCTGGTCGACGAGGCCGCCCTCAAGGCCGCCGGCGCCCACGGCGTCGTGAAGATGGGCACCGCGATCCAGGTCGTCATCGGCACTGACGCCGACCCGATCGCCGCCGACATCGAGGACATGATGTGAGCTGAACCACCCAGGTTCAGCCCGCCCGGCCCGCCGACCCGCTCAGGGGGACGGCGGGCCGTGGTGCGTCCCCGCCGCTTTCCCGCGGCCTCCCCGCTTTCCCGGGGCCTCCCCGCCTTCCCATGGCCTCCCCGCCGTCTCCGGCTCGCCTCCGGAAGCGGCCCCCCGGAGCGACTACGCTCAGTGCCTATGTCACGCATCGACGGCCGCACCCCCGACCAGCTCCGCCCGATCACCATCGAACGGGGCTGGAGCAAGCACGCCGAAGGCTCCGTCCTCATCTCCTACGGCGACACCAAGGTGCTGTGCACCGCCAGCGTCACCGAGGGCGTGCCCCGCTGGCGCAAGGGCAGCGGCGAGGGCTGGGTCACCGCCGAGTACTCCATGCTCCCGCGCGCCACCAACACCCGCGGCGACCGCGAGGCCGTCAAGGGCCGGATCGGCGGCCGCACCCACGAGATCAGCCGGCTCATCGGCCGCTCGCTGCGCGCCGTGGTCGACCACCGCGCGCTCGCCGAGAACACCATCGTCCTGGACTGCGACGTCCTCCAGGCCGACGGCGGCACCCGCACCGCCGCCATCACCGGCGCCTACGTCGCCCTGGTCGACGCCGTCGCCTGGGCCCGCGACAAGAAGCTGCTGCGCGCCAAGGGCCAGCCGATCACCGGTGGCGTCAGCGCCGTCAGCGTCGGCATCATCGACGGCGTCCCGATGCTCGACCTCCAGTACGAGGAGGACGTGCGCGCCGAGACCGACATGAACATCGTCTGCACCTCCGACGGCCGCTTCGTCGAGGTCCAGGGCACCGCCGAGGGCGCCCCGTTCGACCGCGACCTGCTCGACCGGCTGCTCGACCTCGGCAGCCTCGGCTGCGCGGAGCTGGACGAGATCCAGCGCAAGGTTCTGGAAGGCTGAACCGGCGCGGGCCCCGCGGCCGTGGAGGGGAACGGACGGACGGTCAACCCGTGGGTGGGGACGGCCGTTCGGACCGGTACGGACGCGCGTACGGGCCGCGGGTGGGGCCGCGGGGCGAACGGCCCGCCGAAGGGTCGGCCTGACGGTCGGCCTGCTGTACAGGCCGGGTCCGGAGACCGTACGGTTCCCGCAGCACCCCCGCTGCGGGAACCGCGCACCCCTCTGCGCGCGTCCCACCCCACGGAACCCGCGCCCCCCAGGAGGATCGGATGCCGTCGAGCATCGCCCGCCCCGCCGCCCTCGCCGTGGCCGGACTCATCGCGATCCTCCCGCTCAGCATGGTGAGCTGCTCCGCCGCCCAGAAGGCGCTCGACTGCGGCAACACCGCCGTGAAGATCACCGGCGACCTCGCCGACGTCACCCAGGCCTACGACAACGCGAGCAACGACTCGGCGGCCGCCGGGAAGGCCCTGCAGAAGCTCAGGAACGACCTCGACCAGGTCGGGAAGAACTCCAAGAACACCGACGTCGCCAAGGCCGTGACCGACCTGCAGAAGCAGGTCGAGAACGTGCAGCGGGCGGCCGACAGGAACGAGGTCCCGGACCTCAAGCCGCTCGGCAGCGCGGCCGGCAACCTCACCTCGCTCTGCACCGGCTGACCGCCGCCGGCCACTCGGTAGGGTGGGCGATATGTCCACCCGTCTGATCCTCGCCACCCGCAACCAGCACAAGGTCACCGAGCTCCGCGCCATCCTGGCGGACGCCGGCCTGGACGTCGAACTCGTCGGCGCCGACGCCTACCCGGAGATCCCGGACGTCCCCGAGACCGGCGTCACCTTCGCCGAGAACGCCCTGCTCAAGGCCCACGCCCTGGCCCGCGCCACCGGTCTGCCCGCCGTCGCCGACGACTCCGGCCTCTGCGTGGACGTGCTGAACGGCGCGCCCGGCATCTTCTCCGCCCGCTGGTCCGGCAAGCACGGCGACGACCGCGGCAACCTCGACCTGCTGCTCGCCCAGCTCTCCGACATCGCCGAGCCGCACCGCGGCGCCCACTTCTTCTGCGCCGCCGCCCTCGCCCTCCCCGACGGCACCGAGCGCGTCGTCGAGGGCCGCCTCCTCGGCACCCTGCGCACCGCCCCGTCCGGCGACGGCGGCTTCGGCTACGACCCGATCCTCCAGCCCCTCGGCGAGACCCGCACCTGCGCGGAGCTCACGGCCGACGAGAAGAACGCCATCAGCCACCGCGGCAAGGCCTTCCGCGCCCTCGCCCCGGTCGTGAGGGACCTCATCGCCTGACGCCCCGTCCGGCAGACGCGTCGAAGGCCCGCTCCGAGATCACTCTCGGAG
>NZ_JBHVET010000559.1:0-5896 GCF_042802135.1 Kitasatospora sp. NPDC057512 | reverse complement strand
CCCTCGAAAGGGTCGGCCCGTCGGGGCGTCAGGACCCTTTACCGGTCGAGCAGTCCGAGGCTGCGGGCGGCCGCCTCCGGGTCGATCGGGACGATCTGCGGCTGCGGCGCGCCGGCCACCGCCCAGTCCGGGTCCTTCAGGCCGTTGCCGGTCACGGTGCAGACGATCCGCTGGCCCGGGTCGACCAGGCCGGCCTCCGCCTTGGCCAGCAGGCCGGCCACCGAGGCGGCCGAGGCGGGCTCCACGAAGACGCCCTCCTGCGAGGCCAACAGCCGGTAGGCGGACAGGATCTGACGGTCCGTCACCTTGTCGATGAGGCCGCCGGACTCGTCCCGTGCGGCGAGCGCGAAGTCCCAGGAGGCCGGGTTGCCGATCCGGATCGCGGTGGCGATGGTCTGCGGCTTGAGCACCGGCGCGCCGTCCACGATCGGGGCCGAGCCGGAGGCCTGGAAGCCCCACATCCGCGGGGTGCGGGTGGCGAGGCCGTCGGCGGCGTACTCGCGGTAGCCCTTCCAGTACGCGGTGATGTTGCCCGCGTTGCCGACCGGCAGGACGTGGATGTCCGGGGCGTCGCCGAGCATGTCGACGATCTCGAAGGCCGCGGTCTTCTGGCCCTCGATCCGCACCGGGTTCACCGAGTTGACCAGCGCCACCGGGTACTTCTCGGACAGTTCACGCGCAAGGGTGAGGCAGTCGTCGAAGTTCCCGTCGACCTGGAGGATCCTGGCGCCGTGCACCAGCGCCTGGCCCATCTTGCCGAGGGCGATCTTGCCCTGCGGGACGAGCACCGCGGAGACCATCCCGGCCCGCACCGCGTACGCGGCGGCGGAGGCCGAGGTGTTGCCGGTGGAGGCGCAGATGACCGCCTGCGCGCCCGCCTCCTTGGCCTTGGAGATGGCCATCGTCATCCCGCGGTCCTTGAAGGAGCCGGTCGGGTTGGCGCCCTCGACCTTGAGGTAGACCTCGCAGCCGGTGCGCTCGGAGAGCACCTGGGCGGGGACCAGGGGCGTGCCGCCCTCCAACAGGGTGACCACCGGGGTGGCCGCGGTGACCGGCAGGCGGTCCCGGTACTCCTCGATCAGGCCGCGCCACTGGTGGGTGTGCGCGCCTCGGACGACGTTCTCGGCAACGGCGTTCATGGCTGGTTCCTTATTCCCCTTCGACCCGCATGATGCTGGCCACGTCCCGCACGCTGTCCAGCGCGCGGAGCTTGTCGACCGTCGCCGACAGCGCGGCGTCGGTGGCACGGTGGGTGACCACGACGAGCGAGGCGTCGCCGTCGCGGCCCTGCTGGCGCACGGTGTCGATGGAGACGCCGTGCTCGGCGAAGACGGATGCCACCTGGGCGAGCACGCCCGCGCGGTCGTCCACGTCCAGGCTGACGTGGTAGCGGGTGACCACCTCGTCCATCGGCTTGGCCGGCAGCCGCGTGTACACCGAGTCACCGGGACCGGTGGCGCCGGCGAGCTTGTTGCGGCAGACCGCGACCAGGTCGCCGAGCACCGCGGAGGCGGTCGGCGAGCCGCCCGCGCCGGGGCCGTAGAACATCAGCCGGCCGGCCGCCTCGGCCTCGACGAACACCGCGTTGTACGCCTCGCGGACGGAGGCCAGCGGGTGCGACAGCGGGATCATCGCCGGGTGGACGCGCGCGGTGACGGACTCGCCGTCCGCGGCCCGCTCGCAGATCGCGAGCAGCTTGACCACGCAGCCCATCTCCTTGGCGGAGGCGATGTCGGCCGCCGTCACCTCGGTGATGCCCTCGCGGTAGACGTCCGCCGCGGTGACCTTGGTGTGGAAGGCGATGCCGGCCAGGATCGCGGCCTTGGCGGCGGCGTCGAAGCCCTCGACGTCGGCCGTCGGGTCGGCCTCGGCGTAGCCCAGCGCGGTGGCCTCCTCCAGCGCCTCCGAGTATCCGGCGCCGGTGGTGTCCATCTTGTCGAGGATGAAGTTGGTGGTGCCGTTGACGATCCCCAGCACCCGGTTGACCTTGTCCCCCGCGAGGGACTCGCGCAGCGGGCGCAGCAGCGGGATCGCGCCCGCCACCGCGGCCTCGTAGTACAGGTCCACCCCGGCCTCGGCGGCCGCGGCGTGCAGCTCGGTGCCGTCCTTGGCGAGCAGCGCCTTGTTGGCGCTGACCACCGAGGCGCCCTGCCGGAAGGCGGACAGGATCAGCGATTTGGAGGGCTCGATGCCGCCCACCACCTCGACCACCACGTCGATGTCGCCCCGGTTGACCAGGGCCTCGGCGTCGGTGGTGACCAGGTGCTCGGGGACGCCCGGGCGGGTCCGCCCGGCCCGGCGGACCGCGATCCCGGCCAGCTCGACCGGAGCGCCGATGCGAGCGGCGAGGTCGTCGGCCGTCGTCGTCATGATGCGCGCCACCTCGGAGCCCACCACACCACAACCCAGCAACGCCACCTTCAGCGGGCGCGTACGCATCATCCGACTCCGCTCTGCATTCATCTGCTTCGGTAATTTCCGGCGGGTTTTCCTGGACCGCCGGGAACTTCGGTCTCTACCAGTCTCCGGGACTTTCCGTACGGATCTACGGTCGTTCCATGATCTGAGACGAGGATTTCGTCATCCGATATCCAGACGCAGGAGATCCTCCTCCGTCTCGCGCCGGACGATCACCCGCGCCGCACCGTCCCTGACGGCGAGCACGGGGGGCTTGAGGGCGTGGTTGTAATTGCTCGCCATCGACCGGCAGTAGGCGCCGGTGGCGGGCACCGCGATCAGGTCGCCGGGGGCCAGGTCGGCCGGCAGGAAGGCGTCCCGGACGACGATGTCGCCGGACTCGCAGTGCTTGCCGACCACCCGCACCAGCATCGGCTCGGCGTCGCTGGTGCGCGACACCAGGGCCACCGAGTACTCGGCGTCGTACAGCGCGGTGCGGATGTTGTCGGACATCCCGCCGTCCACGCTGACGTAGGTGCGCAGGCCCTCCAGCGGCTTGACGGTGCCGACCTCGTACAGCGTGAACGCCGTCGGGCCGACGATCGCCCGGCCCGGCTCCACGCTCAGCCGGGGGGCGTCCAGGTCCGCGGCGGCGCACTCGCGGCGGACGATGTCGGCCAGCGCGGCCGCGATCTCGGCCGGCTCGCGCGGGTCGTCCTCGCTGGTGTACGCGATGCCGAGGCCGCCGCCGAGGTCGATCTCGGGCAGCTGGACGCCGTGCTCGTCACGGATCCCGGCCAGCAGGCCGACCACCCGGCGGGCGGCCACCTCGAAGCCCGCCATGTCGAAGATCTGCGAGCCGATGTGCGAGTGGATGCCGCGCAGCTCCAGGCTGTCGTGGCCGAGCACCCGGCGCACCGCCTCGGCGGCCGCTCCCCCGGTGAGGGACAGGCCGAACTTCTGGTCCTCGTGCGCGGTGGCGATGAACTCGTGGGTGTGCGCCTCGACGCCGACGGTGATCCGGATCAGCACCTGCTGGCGCACGCCCTGGCGGGCGGCGATCGCGGCCAGGCGCCCGATCTCCTCGTAGGAGTCGACCACGATGTGCCCGACGCCGGTCTTCACCGCGTGTTCCAGCTCGTCCGCCGACTTGTTGTTGCCGTGCAGCGCGATCCGCTCCGGCGGCATCCCGGCGGCCAGGGCGACCGCCAGCTCGCCCGGGCTGCACACGTCGAGGTTGAGGCCCTCCTCGTGCAGCCAGCGCACGACGGCCTTGGAGAGGAACGCCTTCCCGGCGTAGTAGACGTCCGCGTCGGTGCCGAAGGCGTCCCGCCAGGCGCGCGCCCGGGACCGGAAGTCCTCCTCGTCCAGCACGTAGGCGGGGGTGCCGAACTCGGCGGCCAGCCGCTTGACGTCGATGCCGCCGACGGTCGCCACGCCCTCGGCGTTCCGGGCGACGGTGCGCGACCAGACCTTGGGGTCGAGCGCGTTCAGGTCGGCGGGCGGGGCCTGGTAGTGGCCCTCGGGCAGGACGTCGCCGTGACGGGGGCCTGCCGGGTGTGCGGAGCGACTCATCTTCGGAGATCCTTCGAGACCTATGGCGAGGGGCGGCGACGGTCCCCGTTGACCGTCAGCCGCCCCCGCCGTGCGCTTGGGGGTGGTGCCTACATCCGCTCGGGCGCCGTCACGCCCAGGAGCGTGAGTCCGTTGGCGAGCACGGTGCGCGTCGCCTCGACCAGCCAGAGGCGGGCGCGGTGCGTGTCGGAGAGCTCCTCGTCGCCCTTGGGCAGGAACATGCAGTTCTCGTACAGGCGGTGGTACTTGCCCGCGAGGTCCTCCAGGTAGCGCGCGACCCGGTGCGGCTCGCGCAGCTCGCCGGCCGTGGCCAGCACCCGCGGGAACTCCGCGAGGTGGCCGAGCACGTCGGACTCCCACTCGGTGGCGAGCAGTTCGGGCTTGAACTGCTCGACCGTGCCCTTGTCCACGCCCAGCTCGGCGGCCTTGCGGGCCACGCCGCACATCCGGGTGTGCGCGTACTGGACGTAGAAGACCGGGTTCTCGTTGGTCTGGCTGGTCAGCAGGTTGATGTCCAGCGTGATCGTCGAGTCCGTGGAGGAGCGCGCCAGGGTGTAGCGGGCGGCGTCCACGCCGATCCACTCGACCACGTCGTCGATCGTGATGATGTTGCCGGCCCGCTTCGACATGCGGACCTCTTCGCCGTCGCGAAGCATCTTCACGAACTGGCCGATCTTCACCTCGATGTTGTGGTTCATGTCGTCGCCCGCGCAGGCCGCGATGGCCTTGAGGCGGTTGACGTAGCCGTGGTGGTCGGCGCCCAGCATGTAGAGCGCGACCTCGGCGCCGCGGTCCCGCTTGGACAGGTAGTACGCGGCGTCGGCGGCGAAGTAGGTCTTGTCGCCGTCGGCCTTGACCAGGACGCGGTCCTTGTCGTCGCCGAAGTCGGTGGTGCGCAGGAAGACCGCGTCGTCCTGCTCGAAGACGTGGCCCTGCTCGCGCAGCCGGTCGATGGCCTTCTCGACCGCGCCGGAGTCGTGCAGCGTCTTCTCCGAGAACCACACGTCGAAGTGGGTGCCGAACTCGTCCATCGAGCGCTTGATCTCGGCGACCATGAGCTTGAGGCCCTCGGTGCGGAAGACCTGGAGCTGCTCCTCCTCGGAGAGGTCGAGCACGCCCGGGATCGCGTCGGTGAGCGCCTTGGCGATGTCGACGATGTACTCGCCGACGTAGCCGTCCTCGGGCGCCGGGCGGCCGTTCGCGGCGGCCCGCAGCGAGGCGGCGAACTTGCCGATCTGCACGCCGGCGTCGTTGAGGTAGTACTCGGTGGTGACGTCGGCGCCGGAGGCCCGCAGCACGCGCGCCATCGAGTCGCCGACGGCGGCCCAGCGGACGCCGCCGATGTGGATCGGGCCGGTCGGGTTGGCGGAGACGAACTCCAGGTTGATCCGCAGGCCCTTGAGGGCCTCGTTGCGGCCGTAGGCCTCGCCCGCCTCGACGATGGTGCGCGCCAGCGCACCGGCGGTGGCGGTGTCCAGGGTGATGTTCAGGAAGCCCGGACCGGCGATGTCGACCTTGGCGACGCCGGTGATCCCTCGCAGGCGGTCGGCCAGCAGCTCGGCAACGGCTCGCGGCGGCTTGCCGGCCGCCTTGGCGAGCTGGAGGGCCACGTTGGTCGCGTAGTCGCCGTGGTCCCTGTTCTTGGGCCGCTCGACCGTCACGTGCTCGGGCACGGCGACGGCCAGCTCGCCCGCCTCGACGGCGGAGCTCACTGCGGCCTGGATTGCCTGGGAAAGGTCTGCGGGGGTCACGACGCCAAGCGTAGGCGAGACGGGGTGCCCGCCCGCCACCCGGTTTACCGGTTGAGACGCCGGGGCGCCGTGGTTACCGGGTCTCAGCCGCGATCCGTCCGTTCTGTTCGCTCAGGGCGAACTGCGTCGGACGGGCCGGCCCGGCGCTCGCCGGACGGCCCGGCGGACTTCTC